>JBGSKR010000509.1:0-3231 GCA_041741135.1 Mariniblastus sp. | reverse complement strand
TTGACGGCAGGAATAGTGGGCGGTATCTTATTTAGTTCGATTTAAGATATTTGAGCGAGTAATTTGCACATGGCCTCTGTGTCACTGGAGCGTGTTTCCAAGCGATTTTCAGGCGGCTTAGCGGTAGTTGACGGAGTTAGTTTAGAAGTTTTGGATCGAGAGTTTCTGGTTTTGGTTGGCCCCAGCGGTTGTGGCAAAAGTACCACTCTGCGAATGCTGGCCGGATTAGAGACTTGTACCGAGGGAGTGATTCGCATTGGTGATCGTGTCGTGAATAACGTCGCGGCCCTCGATCGAAACGTTTCCATGGTGTTCCAAAATTATGCTTTGTACCCGCATATGTCGGTGTACAAGAATTTATCGTTTGGATTAACACTACGTTACGGTGGCGGAGTACTTGCCCGTGGTTTAAGAAAGATTTTCCAACCTCGCCGAGCAGCGGAGCTGGCCCGATTAGCGTCGGAACAGCTTCACGGTGGAGTTGATGGACAGGTTCGACAAGCGGCCCGTCGATTAGGCATTGAACATTTGCTCGATCGAAAGCCGCATCAATTGTCCGGCGGTGAACGTCAACGAGTGGCTTTGGGCCGCGCGATTGTACGGAATCCGGCGGTATTTTTGTTTGACGAGCCGCTTTCGAGCCTTGACGCAAAATTACGTCAACAGTTGAGGGTCGAGTTGAGGCGCCTGCATCGCGAGTTGCAGGCAACGATGATTTACGTGACTCACGATCAAGCCGAAGCGATGACGCTTGGTGATCGGGTCGCGGTGATGAGTGAGGGAAAGATTTTGCAAGTTGGCCAGCCGCTGGAAGTTTACCAGCGTCCAGCCAACCTGTTCGTGGCTCAGTTGATCGGCAATGTGCCGATTAATTTGGTGGCAGGAACGGTCGAGCAAATTGAGGACAGTGGTGAGTGTGCCGCGCAAAGCAATGCAAACCAGGCGAGGTTTCGGTTTTGTGCAGCGTCGCTCAGTGAGTTGAAGGTCGAGATCGCGAACACTGCGTTGACGGGTTCAGATTTGCAGGCGGGCGGTTTGCCGATTTGCTTTCGGCGAGAAGTGACGCTTGGGTTTCGTGCCGAAGGCGTAACGGTTTGCGGCGATGGCGACTCTCTCCGGTTGAGTAATCCGGATGAGTTGGTGCTGTCGGCGAAAGTTGTTTCGCTCGAACGGTTGGGCGAGTCGACGTTGATTTATGTTCGCCCTGAAAAAAGCGCAGAAATAGTAGAAGAGCCATTAAAAGAATTAAACGAAGAAGTAGCTGAAGCCAGTAGAGACGATAATGCGGAGTCCCATTTATGGGTCGTGAGGTTGTCTGCTGATAGCGCGATCGCTGTTGGGCAGTATCTGAAAATAAAAATCGATCAGCAGAAAATGTTGTGGTTTGATTCGGTGACGGGTCAGAATTTGGGAATTTGAAAATATGAACGCCAATGAAGTGCTGCGAATTGTGGACTCGCTCCATCGTGAAAAAAACATCGAGAAAGAAGTTGTTTTTGTCGCGATCGAATCGGGCTTGGTGTCCGCCGCGCGAAAGCATTTTGGCGAAGACGCCGATATCGAGTTCTTCATTGATCGCCAATCCGGTGAAATAGCCGGTCGCAATGGGCAGGAAGAATTGGATTACGAGGAAACGATCGGTCGCATCGGTGCCCAAACCGCCAAGCAAGTAATCATCCAAAAGGTCCGCGAGGCCGAACGCGATTCTCAGATCGACGAGTTCAGCGAAATTATCAATGACATCGTCACCGGCATCGTAAACCGCAACGAAGGTCGCGTTACCACGGTCACGCTTGGAGCGATTGAAGCGATCCTGCCTCGCAGTGAGCAGATTCCGGGCGAGTCTCACCAGGCGGGCGAACGTGTGCGAGCACTCGTCACCGAAGTGAAAGCTCAGGGCAGTCGCATCAAAGTTGTGTTGTCGCGAACCCGTCCGATGTTTGTGCAGCGGCTGTTCGAATCCGAGATTCCGGAAATCGCCGAAGGTGTGATTTCGGTCAACGCTATTTCTCGTGAACCAGGCTATCGCTCGAAAGTCGCCGTCAGCAGTATCGATTCCAAAGTCGATTGCGTGGGGGCTTGCGTTGGCGTCCGTGGCAATCGAATTAAAATGGTAATCGACGAATTGGCTGGAGAGCGAATTGATATCGTTCGCTTCGAGGAAGACCCACAAGTCCTGATTCCCAATGCACTTCAGCCCGCTGAGGTCGATGAAGTCATTTTGTGTCAAATGATGGGCCGGGCCATCGTCCTGGTTCGCGAAGACCAACTTTCGCTGGCCATCGGCAAGCGCGGGCAGAATGTTCGCCTTGCCAGCAAGCTTTGTGGTTGGGATATCGAGATTATGACCCAAGCCGAGTTGGAGCAGCAGATTGATCGCGCCGTTCAGGGCTTCTGCAAACTGGATGGGGTCGGCGAAGACCTCGCAAATCATCTGGTCGGTGAAGGCTATTTGTCTTACGATGATCTTTCGGTGATCGAGCCGGATGATCTGATGCGAATGGGAAGCTTGACCGCAGAACAGGTTGACGCGATCGTCTTGCAAGCCGAAGAAATGGCCGCCGAGGCCGAACAACGTGCCGCAGAGGAAAAACGAGTTCGCCGCGCTGAGACCGAGCAACAAAAACGACAAGACGCCGCTGACAAAGTGGCCTCTGATGCTCGGGCCGCCGCTGGTGATGAAGCCTCGGCCAGCGAAACCGATGCGGTCCCGGCTGGCGACAATAGTTCGTCCTCGCCCCAAAATGATCATGCCGCTTCTGTCAGCGCAAGTGCCGAGGCAGAGGCGACCGAACAACCATAAACCATTATCCGATCAACGATCCATTCGTGTCTGCATCGGGCTCTGAATTCAATTGAGTTCATGGACGCCGGATTTAGAGGGCGATTTATGCAATAAGATTAATCAATTCGATTCGGCCCGGCCACCAGCGACATTCGCTGCGCCGCACGAATCAAAACAGGAAAGCTACAGCACGTGCCGATACGCATCTACGCGTTTGCCAAAGAACTTGGGCTTGATAACAAGCAACTGCTTGATATTTGCGAGTCAGTGAATATCACCGGCAAGGGGTCTGCGCTTGCCTCTCTCGATGACGATGAAGTGACCAAGGTAAAAGACTGGATTAGCAATTCTGGTAAACCAGCAGTCGAGTCGAAACCAGACGTTCCCGCGCCGATGCGCCCGCCCACGAAGCCCGCTCCTCGCAAGGTCCGCGAGATTCCCACGCT
>JBGSKR010000508.1:0-11532 GCA_041741135.1 Mariniblastus sp. | reverse complement strand
CCTATTGTCGCAAGGTCTGGAACCATGTCGCACGACTAATGGGGTCCTCGTCGGCTGACATTGAGGATGTTGTGCAAGAGACGTTTCTGGCTGCCGCGCGTTCGGCCCGTAGTTACGATCCGTCTCGAGGGTCGTTGTGGTTCTGGTTGGGTGGCATCGCTCGAAATCAGGTGGCCTTACACTTTCGCAAGCGGGCCCGTCATCCACAAGTGCCGCAGCAAAACGACACGACAAACGGCCAGTCGATCCAGGAAACAATCATTAGTTGGATAGAAGACAATCGCGAGACCTCTCCAACCGACGCCTTAGCGACCGCGGAAACAGTGTGGTTAGTGCGCGACTCGTTGACTCAGCTCTCTGAGGACTACGAACAATTGCTGACTGCCAAATATTTCGCGGGAGCAACGGTCGAACAAATTGCACAAAAGGAATGCTCGACCACAACAGCGATACGCTCGAAGTTAGCTCGAGCGCGACGCGCGTTTCGTGACGTGTTTACTCGCCAAACCGAAGGGTCCAGCAGCAGTCGAAGTGGAGGTCATCATGAATCCCAATGACGAAGAATTAAAAGACGAAAACAAAGAAGAAGACAAACATCTGGCTGAGCTGTTCGCGGCGGCCCAAGGTAACGAAACACCTCCCAACGAAGATTTTCTCGCTCAACTTCGCGAGCGATCAACGCGGGAGTTTGAGGCTGAGCCCCAGAAGAATTCCCTTCCCGCAAAAAAAACTTCCCTGAGAGAAAGCCGTATGTATATTCTTGCCATTCGCGGATTGGCGACTGCAGTCGCCGTGGCCGTGTTGACTTTGTTTTGGAACGCCAGCCGAACAGATAACAGTTCTGCGTCCCTCGGTGTGCTGATCGAAAATGTTGCCACTGCCGAAACGGCACAACTCCAACTCGTTCGCTTCGACCAAACCCATCAAGTCTGGACTCGCCGTCCGAATGAAATGCGGATCGACGCGGCCGATGGCACCTACCAAATCGCTCGTCAAGAGAAGTTATGGACGATCGACGAAAAAGCCAATCGGGCCCGCGTCTCGCCGTCACCCTTTTACAGCTCCGATCAAGTTGGACTGAACCCTCTCGCGCTGCTTGGCATCGATGCCGACGATCCGGACGGTGAGATTGCCAAACGACTTAGGCAGGCGAAACCGGTCGAGCAAGTCGACAGCGAAGGTATCTTGGTTAATCGCTATGAGCTCGACTGCGTTTCCGCCACCGGTCCCGTCCGGCTGGTTGCTTTCGCCGATGCACTAACGCGTTCGTTACGTTCGCTGACTGCCATGCAATTGGTCGGCGGCCAGCTCGTAACGATTGCGGAGGTCAAGGTTATCGCGCTCAACGACCCCGTCGACGAAGAACTTTTTGTCGTTGGCGACACATTGACCGAGGATGGCCGGATCGGCAAGGTGACGGACGTGCAAGGTACGGTTGCGGTGCGTCCGGTGATGCAGAAACGATGGAGCCCGCTGGTCGGCCAAATGCTTTTGAAACCCGGCGACTGGGTGCGGACCGATACCCGTGGTGCCAACGCGGTTGCCCTGCGTCTGATGCCCCAAACAATGATCACGTTGGGGCCAGGTACCCTTGTCGAATTGGCTTCGCCCCAAAAAATAAAACTGCTGTCGGGTGAATTGAAGATTGAAGCGACCAAAGAGACGCCCATTGAATTGATCGGCCCCGGTGACACGAAAATCACCATCGCGAAAACTACGATCATTCGCTTGCAACAGGATCAATTCGTCCGGCTTGAGAAGGAACCACTTTGGCTAACCGGTTTTGAGGGAACCACTTCCAACGAATCGCTGGGCTCGCTGCTGGCGAATGTCGATGGTCGTGATGTGCCGCTGACGGTTGGCTATCATCGTGTGAAGGTCGACATCCGCGACCAGATCGCACGTACCGTAATCGAAGAATCGTTCGTCAACCACACGAATGTTCGGACGGAAGGTGTTTTCTACTTCCCGCTGCCCCAGGATGCTTCGATCTCGGGTTTTGCGATGTGGATCGGCGGCGAGAAAGTTACTGCCGACATCGTGGAAAAGCAACGAGCCCGCGAGATTTACGAAACCATTCTTCGGGAGCGACGCGACCCAGGCTTGCTGGAATGGACCGGCGGAAACATCTTTAAAGCGCGCGTGTTTCCAATTGAACCCCGTTCAGAAAAGCGGATTGAGATCTCGTACACCCAGGTACTCCCCCTGCGGGGAAATCAATATCGGTTTTCGTATGGCTTGCGCAGCGAGATGCTACAACAAAATCCACTGCGCGAACTGGGACTCGACGTGACGATTCACTCGGCGCTTCCTTTGGCGGCTGTCTCGTCGCCAACCCATACCGCACGGATCGACCAGACAGGGCACTCGGCTCATGTGGAATTCTCGGCACAAGAATACACGCCAACCCGAGATTTCGAAGTGGTGGTTGAATTGGAAGACAACGCGCCACCGGTGGTGATGATCCCTCATCAACGGGGCGAGGACGGATATTTCCTACTACAACTGAAACCGCCGGCCGCAGACAATGCCTGGCAACGCGAGGTCGTCACCGATACAGGGCCACTGGATCTGTTGATCTTGGCCGATACGTCGGCCTCGATGGACGATTCCAGCCGTCGCGCGCAGGCGGAGTTTGTCGCCTCGCTGTTGGGCGCGATGACACCGGAGGACAAGTTCAACCTGGCCGGTTGCGATGTGACCTGCGACTGGGTTTTCGCCCGCGCCGTGGCGGCGAGCGAAGCCAACGTTGAGAAGGCGCGGAAGCATCTGGAGCAGCGAATTTCACTCGGCTGGACCAATCTTGATCAGACCTTTGCCGCGGCGTTTGCGCAATGTGGGCCGCGGACGCGCGTCGTCTACGTGGGCGATGGAATTGTCACCGGCCTGGATTCCGATCCCGTCGCTTTTGGCAAACGACTCCGAGAAATGGCTCAAGGGCATACCGCCACATTCCATGCGGTCAGCACCAGCAGCAGCTTCGAGCCGGTTGTGCTGAAGACCATTGGTTCGCTCGGTGGCGGTTCGATGCTGGAGATCTCCGGCGAGCGCGGCCCGCAGGCGGTGGCTCTTGAACTCTTGAGCGAAATCACCAAGCCGACGATTCGCGATATCAAGGTCGAGTTCCGCGGCCTGCAAACCGCCCGAGTCTATCCCGAGCAACTTCCAAATTTAGCCCCGGGCACGCAGCAGATCCTCTTGGGTCGTTACCTGCCCGAAACACAAGAAAATGCAACGGCAGAACAATCGGGCCAGGTCGTCGTCACGGGAATGCTCGGCGACAAGCCGGTGCGGTTCGCGGCGGATGTTTCCTTAAAGGAAGCGGAGCAAGGTAATTCGTTCATTCCCCGATTGTGGGCGCGAATGCATCTCGATGAACTCCTTGAGCAAGGCACCTCCCAGGCCATCCAGGACGAGATCGTCGGGCTTTCGGAAGAGTATCACATCATGACTCCTTACACGTCGCTGTTGGTGCTGGAAACCGACGCCGATCGAGAACGGTTTAAGGTCGAACGACGCTTCCAAATGCGTGACGGCGAGCGATTCTTTGCCGACGGGCGCGACAATGCCAACTATGAACTGGTGCAACAGCAGATGCGTTTGGCTGGCAATTGGCGGGTCGGACTCCGACGCAGCGTGTTGCAACAACTGCATGGGCTGGGTCGCGATTCCCTCATCGCCCAGCGTCGATTTCGCCAAGCTGAACTTTATAAATCCTCAGGAAGTATTACCAGCGGTGGATGGGACAGTGGAATCTTCCTGGGTGTCGAATCCGATGAGTCTGGGTTGAGGCTCTCGATATCCGGAAAAGGCAGAGAGTTTTTCAGCCTGACTCGGGGAGAAGAATCCGGCGGTTGGTACGAAGACGCGATTTCAGAAGGTGAAATCACCGACTACCGGCGAAAGACAGATTACTCATTCGGTAGCAACGGGCGGATGCGCTTAGGTGACACTGATGAGCAAGGAATTGACGATTGGGGAAGCTGGGGACCGATCCATGAAATACCCATGGACTTCAACCATGCAACATCCGGCCCGGTGGTGACCGAAATTGATGCGTTGCGGTCCGACCTTCGTTCCGCTAGTGCGCATCGGCTTGAAGTAGGGTTTAAAAAACGCGAAGCGTTTTCGCGTTTTAATCTCGCGGGAGAATTATTCGCCGGTAGTAAATCTGGCGGAGATTACGGTTCCTGGAGCGGTAGATTTGATGGGATCGAATCTCAGGGCCGTCTATCACCGCCGTTCATTCAATGGCTTGAAAATCTGTTTCCCAATCTCCCAACCGTGCCAACCAAGTACGCACCGCCGCAGAATTTCAAGCCGTGGCCGACGGAGGTTCGGAAGCTGACCGAGGGGCTGCTGCGGACCAAGCAATTGTCAAAGATGGACGGTGGATTGATCATTGATCGTAAGACAGAAAATTTTGACGCCCGTTGGGGCGATCTCGTTTCAAACTCAGAAACCGTCCAATATTATTCGCCCCAGGCATGGCTCATACGCTCGGGGGGTCACGGCTCGCAAACGCTCGTCGAGTGGTGCAACGCACAGAAACGCGGTGTCTTCGGCAAAGGTTTGCTACTGGGACGAATTCGCGATAGCGAACCGCGTGACCTCAGCCAGCCGCCGCTGACTCTGGACGGTAACGTCATGGCATCGCTCGAGCGCACCTATTGGAGTTACCAGGCGACGATTGAAAAGCCTGAAGACGCGCGGAACGGTGGCGAGAAACAGCCACTGGTGACACTCACTCTCAAACACCCCACCAGCCAAGACTACGAAGTGCGCTACACGATCGACACGCAGCGCAACGTTTTGGTGAAAACCGAAAATATCCAAATGGGCGAAGTGACGAACTCGACCGTTTTCTCCGAATTCGTCGAAGTGGTCGGTACATGGTGGGCGACGCGCAGCGAGACATTTGACAAGGATGGCAGGCGCACATCAATGACAACCCAGAAGTTCAAACAGGCGACGACCGATGAATTGCAGCGCTTGATCGATCACGAGTTGGCGGACCGTGATAAGGCCCAGTTGCTCACGGTGCCGTTGCCGACGCTTGACGAGGCCAAGAAAGCACGCGATGAAGGGACGGCCGCTTTTGAACACCAAATCGTGCTGATGTTGCACTTCGCTGCCAGCCAGCAATGGGATCGCGTGGCCGAGCACCTTGAAGCCGCCGAGAAAATTTCAGGCGATAAATCGGGTCTGTTTTGGCTCCGTAACCTCTTCCTCCAATCAGCCCGTCGGCACGAGGAACTGCAAGATCGTATTCTCAAGCGGGCAGCGGATATGGCGCAACCACGCGTTGCCGGACAAATGCCAATCGACGAATACTTTTTGGCCGAGCTCCTGCGGGGCCAAGCAAACGGTGTTTTGGAAGCGAACGAAATGCTCGAGCTCCTCGACACCTTGCGGCCCCTTTACGAACGACAAGATGCGTTGCTGCTGGCCATGAAAACATGGAACGGGCAGCGCATGAACTATCTCCGCAATACGGGCCAACAGGAAATGGCACTTGCCCTGCAGAAAGAATTGGCCCAGCAATATCCGCGCGACTACAGCCTGCAGCAGCAATACGCTCAAGCGCTCGTCAACGCCCGACGATTTGATGAGGCGGTCGCCTGGCTGGATTCAGTTTTAGTCAAAGAATCGAAATGGCTGGCGCATGAAGAAGAGACGCTACGGAATGTCTATGCGGCGATGCTCGCCAACCGAGGCGACTACCCAGCGTTGGTTGAGTACTTGGCTGCCTGGAGCGAGAGCAACCCAGAGAGCGGTTCGCTTTATCAACAATATCTTGCGGCCCTCGTTCGCGCCGACCGTGAGGAAGAGGCAAACGATATGATCGCCAAGTGGTTGGCTGAGGGTCAGACAGCCGAAGAGCTATCGCCGGCCGCCGGACAGCGCCTCGACGCAGCCGTGCGCCAGGCACTTGGCGGAGGCTACAATCTCCGTACGAATCGAATTGAGGAACGCTGGCGGAAGCCGCTGACCGAATTGGTGCTCTTCATGGCACGACTGGAAAAACCTGCGCAGTCGGTGCAGGATCAGGCGATCAACCAGGTGATGAACCACTACCAGTTTCAACAGACCGACGACTGCCGAAAAATCCGGCGCGAGATCGCTCCGCTTTTGGTCGCTCGTATCGATACGCTTTCGGTCGCTCGAATCCAGCAATTCTACAATTGGATTGCTCCCCATGATCCGGTCGTGGAAGACGATGTCTGGCAGCAGATCGTCGAGCGGCTGATGAAGCGCTGGGCGGCTGAAGAGGATGAAGTTCTCAAGCAACAATTGGCTCAACCGCTCATCCAGATTCTTGCCAATGAGTTTGGCAGCGACCATCATCTTGCTTTCCTCCGTCGCCAACTGGCTGAAGGGCCTCCGAGTTTCCGTCCGAACCATGCCCAGCAACTTTTCAACCTGTTAATTGACCAACCTTGGTCGCCAGAATTTGAAAACGAGGCGTTCGCAATTTTAGAGCAGCTGTCCGACGTTCAGCAGCCGCAGTTGAGGCTAGCGGTGAAGGTTCAGGCGTTACTCGATTTGACCGACGCGATGGTTCGAGGCCGCTGCAATGCCTGGATGGCTGAGGTGGAGCATCCGGAGCAACTTAAGCGACTTGAATTGCGGAAGAAGCAGACTGAAAATCTTCGCAAAGCTCGTACCGACTTCGCCGATCAGCTTGCCCAGCAAATCAAGCTGCCTCGTGACGGAGAACTCACAGAAGAATTCGAACAATGGCTGACCATCGAAAAAGTGACGCTCGATATTTTGACCGAGCAGAATCTGGACCGGGCGAGAGATGCCTGTTGGAAAATCCTGGGCCCCCAGCCTTTGCCGATTCCAGAAGAGGTAAGTTCGGAGTTTGCGTTGGCAGAAAAATTGCGTGAACGATGCCTGACTACGCTGACCTATCTGGCGGCTCGCAAAGACGCCGAGCCGGCACTCGTTGAGAAATTGCTCCGATTCTGTAATGCGGGAATCGACATGCCCCAGGAATCGCTGCATTGGAAAATGGTCAAGTACCAACTTCTGGTGGCATTGGATCGCGCCGACGAACTGGAACAGCATCTCCGCGACTGGATCCGGCCCGACCAACCCGACCGACACTGGCGCCGCGCGCTCGCCTATCTACTCGCGGAGCAGGGAAAAATCGAAGAAGCCATTTCGCATTTTGAACTGATCGAGACTGCGGATGAGCTGGCTCCCAGCGACTATTCGACGTTGGCCAATTGGTACTTGGTACTGGATCAGCGCAAGGACCACCAGCAAGCGAAGATCGCCATGTATCAGACGATGCAAGAGTATCAAATCAGCAACTGGCTTTCACAGCGATTGGGGCCTTGGCAGCAAAGCAGCGGTCCGTTGCCCGAGGAGCTCGATGCTGAAATTTTGATCGTTTTTCAAGCTCTCTTCGGGAAGTCCGAGAATCCGCATTACTATCTGTCTCAGCTTCGCGACTTTTATCGCGCGACGCGAGATTTCCGGCTTCCCGCCGGGCTGCCGGATGCGGTGATGGGTCACACGGTTGGCAAGGTCTATCCATTCCTGCAGGGAATGGGAACAGTGCTGTCGGAAATTCGCGAGGAGGCGACTGCTGATCGTATCGTTGCGAGAATTTCCGAGGTCCACGCCGAAGCGAAGACAGCGATCGATCGCCGCGCGCTTGACCTGCTGGAGCTGTTGATTGAACGTCGCGCAGCCGAGTTATTGAATCAACCCGGCCCCCATGGCAAGAACGCTTTGGCGGCGATGCAACGTGCATTCGAGCATGAATGGTCTGGGGGCGAGTTGCGACTAATGGCCGATTTCCTAGCCAATCTGGGAGCCATCTCCGACACCAAACTAGCCGAAGAGCAGTTGCGGGAATTGGAAATCTTGCATGGCAAAGCGCAGTCGGGCACCATCGACCGATTGCACATCGCCCACAAGCTGGCTCAAACGCATTGGAATTACTCGCGACGCACGAAGGCGATCGATGTTTTGACCGTGGCACTCGATGAGTTTCAGACGGCGCACGATGGCGTGTTGCCGACGACAGCCAACGACATGCTTCGCTCGTTGGTCCTATACCTTAATCAGACAACCCACTTCGCCCAAAGCGAAGAGGTGCTACTCGGTTCTCGTGAGCGAAACAAGGATCCGCAGCAGGAGTTTTGGCTCGTGCAACTACTCTATGAGACCTACGAGGCGGCACTTCAAGACGACGGCGAGGTGAGTATTGGCAAAGGCAAAAAATTGTTTGATACTTTAGAGGAACGCATTCGCGAAGATCTCAACACCACTGATCACAACCACCGGTATCAACTGCTGTCGCGACTTTGTAGTATCTATCGTACCTCTCATCGCCAAAAAATCGTCGGCGTTATTGAGCGATTGAGAGACTTCGCCGACAACCAGATTCCTGGCTTGCTTGCTCAGCAGACAAACAACTATCAATCCATCGTCATGCAAGTCGCCGATGTGCTGAAAGATTTGGTGGACGTATGCGAGGGGCTGGCATTTCTGGTCACGCGCATCGAACAGGAGCCATCCTGGTTTCGCCTGAGCAATGACGATGGATGGCGACATCACGGGCACCGACTTGGCGATTGGCGAAGAGAAGCCGGTACACTTGGCCAAGACCTGGAAGAACGATTGCTGAAAATCGTCGTCGACGAGCTGAAACTTGATCTTCGATCTCAACAATCACGTAGCCGATCCATGTATCACGACCATCACAGCTATTTTTGGAAAGAGAAAGCCGATATGTTCGCTAGAGCCGCCGAGCAATTGCTGGTCGAACGGAAAAACTCGGGTGCGGCCACGCAGTATATCTCCGAATACTTTAATGATGGACTTGATCGTCACAATCGAGCCATCGCCATTCTCTTTGTTGCCCTCGATGCAGAACTGCTCGACGAGGGAGGTCAGTCGACCCTGGTGAATTATCTTCATGAACGCAGTCGATTTGGGGAATCGATCGCAGTGTTGAAGGGGCTGGTCAAGCGAGCTCCCGACAACATCGACTATCGCTGTCAGTTGCTGCACGCTTATTTCCGCACCGAACGAAAAGAGGAACTGCTGGAATTGCTGAAAGTGACCGACACCTACTTCCACGATGAAGGTCGCTGGAACGAACAAGTAATAGCCAAGCTGGCGTCGTCGTGTCTGCAGAATCATCTTTTCAGCGAATCAGTCACCTATTATCAGGAATTGATTCCACTGCACGAGGCATCGCAACCGAATCGCGGTGTCGGCAACGGAACGCTCTCTACTTACTACACCTCCCTGGCAAAAGCATTTTCGGGCCTGAAGAATACCGATGAAGCGGTCAAGGCGGCAGGCGCGGCGATTGTGAGCTGGGGGCCGCGGCACGAGAATCGACAACAAGCCGTCGAGACGCTGAGGCGTGTCGTTCGCAATGCGCATGATCTCGATGCCTATGTCACGCGACTCGACAAAGAAGCTGCAGAGACAAAATTGCATAATCCGATCGTGCGACTGGCGATCGGTCAGGCGTACCAAGACATGGAGCAGTTCGAAAAAGCGATTGTCCAGTTGGAATTGGCTGTCGAATTGCAACCCAATGACAAGGAAACGCACAAGGCGCTCGTTGCTTGTTACGACAAACAGGGCGATAAGCAGGGTGCCATCAATCGGATCTTCGCTTCGCTGCAGCTTGCTCGCCGCGATCTGGAACTCTACGAAGATTTGGGCAATCGCCTGACTTCTCTCGAACGAACCAGCGAGGCGGAACGAGCCTACACGTCGATGGTCGAAATGTTACCCAACGAATCGGAGAGTCACACCGCATTGGCCAGAATCCGCCAACGACAAAGCGATTGGGACGCCGCGGTGGGACATTGGCGGGAGGTCATTCGGATTCGCAGCCTGGAGCCCGACGGTCTGATCGGCTTGGCCAAAGCCCAGATCGGCCAACAACAGTGGGATGCTGCTTCCAAGACCGTCGAAAAGATTTCCAAATCGGGTTGGCCGTCACGGTTTGACAATCTGGTAGCTAACGAGACCCAAACATTGCGCCGGCAGATCGAACAGAAACAAAATCAGTAGAAACCGATTGTTTGGCCAGCGTCAAAGCAACGTTTTCTTGCTTGATGGTTGCCTACGACGATTTGCAGGCTTTCCCAAAAGGGAGCCTGTGAATTCGTCACGGCGTGCCGCGCACCGCCGCGTATATGGATCGATCAGTTTTTGCGTGATTCGTCGAATCAGCGAAGCGATCAATTTGGTGGATCGGTTGCCAATCGGGTTCGGCTCTTGCGTGAGGTTGATTCTGCGGTAGCACAGGCTTGGTCTGCCGATCGCACCGGCGTTCGCTTAAGCACCAAGCTGGTGGGATAAGGCTTGGCGGATAGTCGATCGTATCCCCCATTTAGAACTTTGTAGATAATGGTCATGGGATTTGGTGTTGTTTTTCTGTTTTTATTCTCGGTGGGCTGTGGTGGAGATACTCGCCGGTTTTGATTTTGAGCGACTATCTGTTTTTAGTGTTTCCGTTGGAAGGGGGTAATCGTTGGCGCAGATTATCCGACGGTTGCTTCAAGTCCATCTCGCAGGTGCAACCATTAGTGCAACGGTTCGCAGCAAGCTCAGCAAACCCCGCTTTTTCCGGTGTTTCATGGGCATCGCCGTCTCGTTGACATCGTGGAGGTCGTTGGTTCAAGTCCAATACCGTCCACTCCGAAAACCCTGTAGAAACAATCGTTTTTACGGGGTTTCTTCGTGAATATTGGTCTTCGGTCTGTCGCTACTGCAAAAACTTGACCACGGATTTGAGAGCCATCAGGAATTCGTACTGCAAGCCTGGCTGCAATTTGGCGTTTTCGAGGCGGCCGCTTTTTTCCAAACCGGCGCTGACCACCTCATCCACCAAAAACTGAGTAAAGTATTCGGCGGGTATGCCCTCGGTTACCAGCAACGACTTCTTGAACTGCGCGGCGAATTTGTCTTGCCAAGCTTCATCAAATGGATTCAAACTGACTTTGGATACATCATTACGTCTTAGTGCATCGCCAGCCGTTTTGCCAGCCAACAGCCCCGAATTCATGGCATAAGAAATTCCCTCTCCGGTAATGGGATTCACAAAAGCCCCTGCGTCTCCCAACAAAATTAAGCCGTTGCGAACCCGCGACGCCTCGTGATCAATTGCCAATGGAATCTTGCCGCCTTGCAACGTCCCACAAAGCGTCGCGTCCTTCAATTTTTTGGAGGCAATCTTGTGGGTTTGGCAGAAGGACTCCATCACGTCGTGCAAACGAGTTTTCGTCGACTGCAAAATATGCTGAAACGTGCCGCACCCTACGTTGGCAGTGTTTTCCGATGTGGGAAAAATCCAGAAGTAACCTGGTTGGATGGCCTCGTCAAAATAAATCTCAATCGTGTTGTTCAAGCCAGAAACATTTTCATAGTAGCCCCTCAGCGCTACCGCACATTTGTTGGCATCGCGATTACCAAGTCCCGCATCAACGGCCAAAGGCGAATTGACTCCCGTCGCATCAATGACGATCCGACTGCGATACGTTTCTG
>JBGSKR010000507.1:0-6855 GCA_041741135.1 Mariniblastus sp. | reverse complement strand
ATCGGGACGGTGGCGGATGTGGTTCCATTGCTTGACGAAAACCGAATCATCGTTCGCAACGGCCTCGGGTTTTTGCGTAAGTTTGCCAATCCGGGACTGCGTCATCTGATTAAGCTCTCTAAATCGGTGGATAAAAGTGTGCTTGATTCGGAAGACATTGCCTTTGGAATCGCGCCGCGACTGAATGCGTCCGGTCGCTTGGGACAAGCTCAGTTGGGTGTCGAATTGTTGATCACCGAAAATGAAGAACGAGCTGAAGAGTTAGCCAAATACATCGACGAGCTTAACAAGAATCGGGACACACTCGATCGGCGAATCGTAAAAGAAGCCAAGCAACTGATCAAAGATAATCACGATCCCGAAAACGAACCGGCAATCGTGCTCGCCCATCCCGATTGGCATCTCGGAGTGATCGGTATTGTCGCGGGTCGCATTGCAAGTATGTATCATCGACCAACGATTATTATTTCGACCGATCCGCTGGAAGGGCGCGCGGGCGTCGGTTCCTGCCGCTCCTCATGTGGTGTGAATTTGTATGAAGCGCTTTCCGGATGTGGCGAACACTTGCTGGGATTTGGTGGACATGCGGCGGCGGCGGGGTTGAGCATCAAAAATGCAGACATCGATGCGTTTCGTGAAGCCTTTTTTGAGCAAGTGGTCGAACAAGTCTGTCTTGAAGATTTGCTGCCCGATTTAAGTATCGACGCGGAAACTTCGATTGGTTTGTTGACGATGCAAACGATGAACGAGTTGGAAAAACTCGCTCCTTTCGGTCAAGACAACCCGCGACCGGTGCTGTGTGTTTCCGGCGTAAAATTGGCCGAACCCGTGAAAACGATGGGCGGTGAGGGACGGCATCTGTCGTTGCAACTGTTGCAACACGATTCGAAAATTCGCGCGGTGGCGTTTGGGAAATCCGACTGGTTGCCTGATCTGGCCGACACCGAACGAACTTACGACTTCGCGTTTCGACCGGTCATCAACGAGTTTCGCGGGTTTAAGTCGGTCGAGTTGCATATCATCGACTTTCGTCCAACGGAATCGTCCGTGGTCTCGTGATGAACATGCTTCCCCCACATTGGCCCACTGAATCCGATTGGACATCGCCGCTGGCTGATGTGTTTGCAACGGACTCGTTTCAGTCGTTGCAACATTTCGTGGCCGAAGAACGAACGTGCCAGACTGTTTATCCGCCGGTGGAAGATGTATTCAATGCATTTCGTTGGACACCGTTTTCAAAAACGAAAGTTGTGATGCTTGGCCAAGACCCCTATCACGGCCCAGGCCAAGCTCATGGTTTAAGCTTTTCGGTTTCCGCATCGACGAAGCTACCGCCCTCGCTGAAGAATATTTTCAAAGAACTGGCCAGCGATTTGGATGTTCCGCTGCCGACCTGCGGGAATCTGTCGGGCTGGGCCGAAGAAGGAGTGCTGTTGCTCAACACGGTGTTGACCGTTCGCGCGGGCGACGCGAATTCTCATGCAAATCGGGGCTGGGAAAAGTTTACCGACCGAGTGATTGAATTGCTGGGACAACGAACTGATCGATCGATCGTGTTTCTGTTGTGGGGCAAGCCGGCGGAGAAGAAATCGAAGCTGATTGCCGATCATCATCGATGCTTGAGTTCACCCCACCCTTCGCCGTTGTCGGCCCATCGTGGTTTTTTTCGCAGTCGTCCATTTTCGGCGACGAATGAAGCGCTGCGGCAAGCGGGACAGACGCCGATTGACTGGTTGCGCGGATTGACTGGCGACTTCAGCAAAAACATCGAGTAACATCAGAGCATTCCGCACTGTGAGGACAACGAAAATGAAGCTGATGTTTACTTGTCCGCACTGTGATCGAGTTTTTGACAATGTCGATCTTGAAATGCACGGTAAGCGAGCGCGATGTGCTTGCGGCGAAATCGTCACGATAAAGGTTTCAGCGAAATCGTTTGCCCGTCCAAGTTCCTCGACGACGACTTCTGGGATTCTCGAAACTTCAACAAATGAAGTTTCCAACTTTACCAATGATACCAGCGACCCGTTTGCGGATGCTGCGAATTTTGATGCTGTCGTCGAACAAGCCGATGGGCAATCGGAAAATGGAACTGCCGATGACGATCAAGCGGACGAGCACTACGAAGATTTAGAACAAATCTTGGCGGCGGCTTATGTCGCGGACGTTGCGCGGGCTGAAACTCCGGCGAGACGTGGAGGAACAAAATTTGGCTGGCCCCTACAAAACAAATCCACTTCCGCCAATTCGGAACATGGAGACGATGCCCAGAGCGAAGATGCGAAAGCGGCCCACAGGCGTGCCAGCATTCATCTCATCAGCGGACTTCTTTCGGCGATCATTGGTTTTAGTCTGTCGATCGTGATCTTGTTGTTCTCGGTTTGGAGCACGGAATTGTTTCCACTGGTGACGATCTCACGAGTGTTCGCTGCGCTGTTCAGCGGCGACGCTGGAGGCGGTGATGCCGGTGGCGGAATGAGCGAGGTTGGCGCGTCGCTGCGATACGGTTTAATGACGATGGGATGGTTGATCGGAGGAATGGCGATTCTTCTCGCTGGTTTGTCGTTGGCTCAATTTTCCAACGCGATCTTTTGCCACGTGCGCCATCGGCGATTGCTCCCGTGGATCGACGGCTTGGTTGCGACCGCATCGGTCGCCATGCTGTTTCTGTTGATCGCTGCCATCTTCGTTCATTCCTCGCAGATCGTGAAACAGAAGCGTAAATTGAATCGATTCGATTCGGCGGTTGCGATTGCCAATCAGCAATCCGAGTTGCCCAATGTGCAGCGACTGCGAGAACAGTACGAATCACTCAGTCGGGAATTTAACTGGGTGATGGTCGTTTGCGGCTTGATGGCTCTGTCAACTTTCGGCGCAGCCATGACCAGAAAACTTACCGCGCCGGGGAATGATGCAACCGAAGTCTTTGTGCGATAGCAGAGACTGAGTTTCGGAGCAGATTTTGCTGACGCAGCTCTCACAATCAGGCTCTGAAAATTTCTACTCCGGCATTCTGCCGGCTGCGATTTCGTTTTCGAACTCGTCCATCATCGGCCAATCGATCGCACAAGTCCCAAAGTCCGCCATGTGCTGATATCGCTCGACACGCTCGATCGCCGCTTCGAGCAAGGCGTTATCTTTTTTGAAAATCGGACCATGGCTCGGCAACAGCCACTTCACATCGCTTTCCCGAATTCTTTTCAGCGATTTCGCAAACTCGACCAGATCACTGCCATGGTGAGCATCGATCGCCCCGATGCAACCATCGCGGTAAATGTTATCGCCGCTGAATAAATAATCACCCATCCGAAAGGCAAGTTGGCTGTCCGTGTGACCGGGTGTGAGCCAGACTTCCAGTTCCAAATTTCCGACCTTGATTGTGTCGCCTTCATCGATCAGCGTTTCAACTTCGACGGGTGGCATTTCCATGTCGATGTCTTGAGCTTCAATTAATGCAAACGTCTTGATGCGATCACCCGTTTTCAGCGGCTTAGCGCACAGCGGATGAGCGGAAACGCCGGCTCTCAAAATCGATTTAATTTTCGCGAGGCCCTGAATGTGATCGACGTCCGCATGAGTTGCAATCAAGGACTTGCAACCAGAAAAAGGTAAATCAATTTCTCGAATCAGCTGCACCACATCGTCAACGATGTCTTCGTAACCAATATCGATCATGACCCATTCATCACCGTCAAAAATAATGTAGACATTGCAACCAAGCACGTAGCCAAGTTGATGATTGACTTCGATGATGTTCGGGAAAACAGGTTTTCGCTTCTGCATGATTTTTGATCGGTTAGGCCGTTGGAAGAGAGACAAAATTTGATACACGCCACGCTAGTTCAAGAACTTAAACCCGATTTTACGTTTCAACTTGGCGTCCAACAACCGCGCAAGCCGGATTCATAATCGGGAAAACGAAATAAGTCCGACTGATTCCACGACTTCAGCAGTTGCAACAGTTTTGCGTTGGAGATGCGTTTGTCGCCGCGACCTCGTGATGCCGTGTCGCGCGAGCGGGGCCAGTCGATCGTGCCACTTTCGGATAGCTCCGCAATTTTCTGATAAAAATGTGTTCGCCAAACAGGATTCCCATCGCTGACTAAAATCGTTTCTTTCATGGGTCGATTCGCCGACACCGCTTCGATGATGCGTGCTCCATCAGCAACATGAATGAGGTTGACGAAACCGTCTCCGGACAATTTTTCCCACTCGCGTTTCTCGATGGATGCCAACATTGGAATCCTGCCTGGCCCGTAGATTCCTGCGAATCGGAGAATTGTCGCTCGGCCAGCAAATGAGTTATTGCGTAGGAAAGACTCGGCTTCCAGGCACGCGATGCCGCCAGCTCGGTCCGGCACGGTTTTGGAATTTTCATCGACCCAATCTCCATCGACATCACCGTAGACGCCGGTCGAGCTGATGTAAATAAAGTGTCCCGTTTCGACTGGCAGGCGTGCGACTGTATTTCGCAGTCCTTCCACATAGACATCGCGAATATCGGAGTAGCGCGTCCGATCCATGCCGACCGCAAACAACACCGTGTCCGCAACGGGCAGCGGCGGAATCGAATCCGGATCCGTGATATCAGCGATCAATGGCTGCAGTCCAGCAGCCTCGAAAGCATCCGCCCGTTCCTTGCGGCGTGTGACGGCAAAAACCTCGTCACCGGCGGCCAGCCATCGCTCCGCAACGGGAAACCCCAAATACCCGCACCCAAAAATCAATCGTTTCATGTCGCTATTCAATAGATAAAAATTTGATTCAAAGACAAACAGAAGTCGCTAGACCGCTGCGTGTCATCCGCAATCGGCAGAACGCGGACAAAAACGCGGACAACGTTAGCCGAGTGCAAGCAGGTATAAACCGCAAAACCCCACCTTTTTTTCCGCCCAGCCGCCGCGTTAAGATGACCGTTAATTAATCTCGTGGTACAATATGACAGCCTCATTTCTTACCCTGGCTACCCATTGTCAAGAAACGTTAACCGCCACGGGTTCGGGTTTTCTCCTGTCAACGACGAGCATTTGGACTGCAAACATGCCGACATTCTACCAAACTTTTCTTGGTCGCCGAATTCTTCTGCTCGTTTGGGGAGCGTTACTACTCAACGTGTTCCTTGGTGATGCTGGCGCCATTGCACAGGAATCGAAAACCGAGATAACCAGTGCTACCATTGAGGCGCCGGAATTCGATTTGGAAAAAACGTTGTTTAGTGGCGATGCTCCTCAATCGATCGCCGAATTAAAAGCAATGGAACAGAAGATTGCCGAATTGGTGGAACAAGTCAAACCAGCGATTGTTAATATCCAAATGGGTGGTGCTCAAGGCTCCGGAGTCGTTGTCTCGGATGATGGTTACATCCTGACGGCAGCTCATGTGATTGGCAAGCCATTCGGCGAAGCGGTGGTGATTTTTCCCGACGGTACGAAAGCAAAAGCCACGACCTTGGGCGTCGAGAACCGGATCGACTCCGGAATGTTAAAGATCGATGAAGACCAAGGTGATAGCTGGCCTTATGTTCCGCTTGGACTCTCCGAGGAACTCAAACAGGGTCAGTGGGTAATGTCGATCGCGCATCCAGGCGGGCTAGATCAAGACCGTGGCGTGGTGCTGAGAGTTGGTCGATTGATGTCTGCTTCTGGTCGAGTCCTGCGCACGGACTGTACGTTGGTGGGTGGCGATTCGGGCGGACCGCTGTTCGACATGCGTGGCGAGGTCATCGGCATCAACAGTCGCATTGGTTCGCAGCTTTGGAACAACCTCCACGTTCCCGTGGATGTGTTTTCCGAAAACTGGGATCAGCTGGCTGAGGGAATTGTGATCGATGGTCGGCCGAACCTGGGCTTCAGCGTGGTGGAAAAAACAAACAAAGTCGAATCGGTCGTGGCAGGTGGCGCCGCTGAGGCTGCTGGCGTAAAAGTGGGCGACATCATCCTGAAAATTGGCGGCGAAGAAACTGCTGATCGAGAAGACATTGGCGAGGCGATCGGCGAACTCCGACCAAACATGAAAACAAAAATCGTCATCGAGCGCGCTGGTAAAGAGACGACGTTTGAATTGACCGTTGGCCAACGATAATTTTTGCGAGCGTTTTTTTCTGTAACTCGACTTTCGAGAATCAAACTTCTAGAGCTTTTTTGAACCTTCAAACGATCATGAATAGATCCGCCACTTACAAATCGGCCTCGTCGATTTTCGTTTTTGCCGTCGCAGTTCTCGGATTGCTGCTTGTCGTTCCGGCAGTTGCGCAGGAGGATTCGCCCGCTGCTCCGCCAGCGACTGAACAGGCAGCGCCAAAGCAAGCCGACGAATCGACTGAGCCAAAATCTGCTGACGAAGGACCTCCGTCCGAAAACAAAGACGACGATCAAACTGAATCGAAAAAAAACGGTCAGAACGCGAAGCAGAAAGACGAAAAAAAGAAAGCAGACGATAGCAAGGGAAAAGACTCAGACAAGAGCACCAAAGACGCTGAGCCTGACGAAGCGAAGCCGAAGAAAAATCCGCCAAGCGAAAAGAAAGATAGTGAAGACAAGAAGGATGATAAACAGCCTGCCCAACCAACAGACGACGAAGAGAAGGAAGGCGACGAGGAAAAGTCTGACGAACTAAAAGAGAACGACGAGGAAAAGGAAGACAAGGACCAGCAAGAAAATCAGCAAGAGGATGCCGAAGATCAATCCGATTCGGCTGCCGACTCGATTCGTTCTTTGTTCAATCGTCAATCGGAAGATGCCGTAAGATTCTCCAAAAATGCTGAAGAATTCATTTTGATTTTCAAGCCAGTCGTGGCCGACGCAGCAAAATCAACCGTCAAGATCATGTCCGGCCGCCGACAACTGGCCTTGGGGA
>JBGSKR010000506.1:0-8877 GCA_041741135.1 Mariniblastus sp. | reverse complement strand
GCATTATGAAAATTCTCGAACCCGCAGGCGTGACGATTGGCAGAACCATTCGTGGCGGCGGGGGTATGAAAGCCGTCGTTTATTCCTGCGACGATCATGGTGTCGTCCAACATGAAGCCGTTCATGCGTTTTGCTATCAGGCTTTCGGTGGTGCCGGACCTACTTGGTACGCCGAGGGGATGGCGGAAATGGGACAGTACTGGAAGCCGGACGAATTGGCTGTCGACATCGATCCGGTCGTGATTGGCTATTTGACCAAAGCGAATCCCAAAAAAAACATGTTGGAGATCGTTGCTGCTGGACAGATCACGGGCGACTCTTGGCAAGCTTACGCTTGGCGTTGGGCGCTCTGCCATCTGTTGGCGAACAACCCGAATTACTCCAAACGTTTTTATCATTTAGGTTTGGTCATGATGGCCGGCGGCAAAGACACGTTTGAAACGGCTTTTGGAGAAGTCTCCGCCGAGATATCTTTTGAGTATGACCAATTCGTGCGAAATTTCGGCAACGGATATCGCGTCGATTTGTGCAGTTGGGATTGGAAAACTAAAGCCACTAAACTTTCCGCGTCGGGTCGCACTCGTTCGGACATCTTGGCTGCCTCGGGTTGGCAAGCCACAAAGCTGAAAGCCGAAGCCGGGTTGTCGTATGATTACGTCACCGAGGGCGAGTGGAAGTTGTCCTCGGAAGACGCGCCGGTCACGGCGGATGGAGGTGAGGACGGACGTGGAAAATTAATGGGAGTGATTCTGCATGACTTTGAATTATCCCAGCCATTTGAACTGGGAACTCGCGGATCATTTACCGCTCCCGTCGAAGGTCAGCTTTATTTGCGTTGCCGCGATGGCTGGACCGACCTTGCCGACAATGAAGGCGAAATCACCGTCCACTTGCGGCAAACGCCGAAGGAAGAGCCGCCAAAAGAGCCGCGCACGGAGTAATCGCAGCCAAAAAATTGGCTCCGCCTCGCCCCGCGACTCCTACCAACTCTCATTCTCCCCTTCAATACTTCGCCACAAATACCAGCAAGCAACCGTTGCGTACGGACGCCATGGCTGAGCAATCGATTCGATTTTTTCTCGATCGGGCGTTTCGGACAACTGATAACTTTTTTGGATGGCGTTCTTTATTCCCAGATCATCGACTGGCAACACATCCAGACGCGTGAGTGAAAACATCAAAAACATTTGAGCCGTCCAGCGTCCGATGCCTTTGACTTGCGTCAGTTCCGCGATGACCTCTTCATCGCTGCGACGAGCGAGCGCTTTTAGATTCAAGTCGCCCGAACTCACTTTCTCGGCGAGGTCGAGCAAGTAGCTACCTTTCTGACGAGAAACACCCAGCTCTCGCAGTTCCTCGATTTCGAACAAACTCAAATTCTCGGCGTTGATGTTTGTGCTCGGTTGTCGCATCTGAGTCGCCCGCGCGGCGATCGCATCCACCAGGCGACCGCGAATCGTCCGCGCCGCAGCCGTGGAAATTTGTTGAGAGAGAATCGAATTGACCAAAGTGGCAAACCGGTCAGAATGAGCCTTCGCAGAGAACGGGCCAATCTGTTTCAACAGTCGTTTCATGACTGGATCCGACTTCTGCAGATGCAGTCGTGCCGTTTTGATATGTTGTGCGGTGAATGGCATGAGGGCTTAAGATGAATGGATTTCGATTGTTAATGTCGTATTCGATACTGGAATGTTGATTTAGCATACCAAAACTGTGTAGTTTTTCCTGAGCGCTAAGCAATGAAATCGACTTGGCACCGTCGATGATTTTAATCATGATGGGTTTTACGAGAACAGGGAACCTTAGATCGTTCAAGAGACTTTGTTGTTCATTCCTATCGCTAACGTTCCACTTGGCTCGCAACGATGATCCATCCCATCCGACAACTTGGCGTGCTCCGTTACGCTCTGCTGTGCGTTGCGGTGGTGGCACAGTTTGCGACGGTGCTGATTACGTGGAAAATTTGGTTGGTTCGCTCGCCTGAATCCGGCTATCCGAATTTGCCGTTGTTTGATGTGCCTCAAGTCGATTTCGGGATTTGGGTGTTGTTGTCCGTCGCCGCTGTTCTCTTGTTTCCGAGATGGGGATTGTGGGTGCATCTCGCGGTGCTGATGGTTGCCAGTCTCTTCGATCAAATGCGAACGCAGCCTCAATTGCTGGCGATTTGGATATTGATGCTGGCGGTGATCTTTCCGGTGGGACCTCGTATTGCTCGCTTGTTTCTGACCTCGCTGTGGTTTTGGGCGGGGCTGCATAAACTGCTTTCGCCAGATTGGTGGACGCATTGCTCGTGGGGCTTGGTGGCTGATGCAGGGCAGGATGCAGAGACATGGCATTGGTGGTTTGCTGCTGTGGTTGCGATCAGCGAAATGTTGCTCGGTGTGCTGGCGTGGTTGAAACCTCGTTGGGCTGCGATCGGTTGTCCACTACTGCATGGAGGAATCGCGGTCTTTCTCTCGCCATTATTTTGCAATTGGAACGTTTCGGTGTTTCCCTGGAACTTGGCAACTGCATTGATTGGGAGCTGGTTGTTGTGGAAGTTTTCTCAGTCACCCTCGTCCGCTGGAGAGCACGTTGCCCCACTTAAGTTCTGCACTTCCGCTCGCTGGGAGGTCGCTGTTCTCATCATCCTGCTGGTGTTGCCGGCGGGATTTTATGTGGGTTGCGTGGATCACGGTTACGCCCATGTGCTGTATTCCGATCACCTTCCGCGCGGGCTGATCACGCTGCTGGATGGACAGTCTCGAGAAATTACTGGTTGGGGAAGTTTGAATGCTCCGTGTCCCAAAGAGCGGCGACTGCTCAAGCAACATTTTTTACTAACTTCGGTGCCGGGGGAGAAGCTTCATTTGTCTGATCCGAGAACCCGTTTGCCGGATCAGTTCTTTCTTCGAACTAAAAATGGAATGCGAGAACTGACTCCCGCAGAATTTTTTTCGGAAATGAAAGGCGAGCCGATTGGCGTTGCCGCCGATCCCCGAGCGACCGTTTTCATTTTGGCGGACGCAGGAGTCCGAATGCTGATGCGTTCCAAACATGAGATGATCTACGCTGTCGAAATCGCACCAACTAAGTATTCTCCCGCTGTTCTCGCACTAGCGGCGACCCTGCATAATCTGGAAGAAATTCAGTTGTCGGGAACCGCCGTGACCGATGATGATCTTGATTGTCTGCTAGAATTGCCGCTGTTGCGAGGGATCGGGTTGAACGATACCGCGATCACGGCGAAGGGCAAAGCCAAACTGGAATCGATGCCTTCGATGAAGAAGGTTCATTGGGATGGACCGTTTGACGACCATCCTCATCCACTGCCAAACCCGTCCCGCTAAAACGCCATGCTCTCGGAGAGAGCAGCGACATTGACCATTGTCGCTGCGGCCTTCGTCAGCACAGCGAGCACACGGAAAAATGTCCGACCAGAGAAATATCCAAACCACTAAAATGGGTAACAGTTCTCGCATTATTTTTTGAAACTTCTCCAATGTACCAAAACTTTTCACGAAGCACACGCGAAGACCGATTGCAAGTGCAGCGATTCGCCGTCTCGCTGCGGAGAGAATCGCAATTTCACAAACTCACTCAAATGCTCGCGGAAATTCTTCCGACCAATTCGTTCTATGCAGAGAAGTTCGGCACCAAAGAGCTGGTAATCGATTCCATCGAGCGACTTCGCTCGTTGCCATGGACGACAAAACAGGAGTTGATTGATGATTCCTCCGCTGCTGGCTTTGCGAAGAACTTGACGTGGCCGGTGGATCGCTATTGTCGTTTTCATCGCACTTCGGGTACGCGGGGGCGACCGCTGGTGGTTCTCGACACCGCAACCGATTGGCAATGGTGGCTGGAGGGTTGGCAAAGCGTACTCGATGCAGCCGAATTGAGCGAGCGCGATCGAGTTGTGATGGCGTTTAGCTTTGGGCCGTTCATCGGTTTTTGGAGTGCCTTTGATGCGGCCGTCGAGCGTGGTGCCTTGGTGGCTCCGACCGGTTCGATGACTACGCTGGCGCGACTTGAGCTGATTCGCAACATGGCGGCGACGGTGATTTTTTGCACGCCCAGTTATGCGCTGCATTTGCTCGAAGTCGCCGCGCAGAACCAGCTCGAACTTGCCAGTCTGCCCGTGCGAGCGATCATTGTCGCAGGCGAGCCGGGCGGTTCGATCACTTCGATTCGTGAGCAGATTGAAAGCGGCTGGAACGCGCGAGTGATCGACCACAGTGGCGCCAGCGAAGTCGGCCCGTGGGGGTTTGCTGATCCACTCGGTCGTGGCATTTACGTGAATGAAGCCAGTTTTTTGCCGGAGTTCATTTCTTTGGAAACAGGTCAGCCCGCTGAGGAACTCGAATTGTCAGAACTTGTGCTGACGACGCTGGGGCGAACCGGCAGTCCCGTCATCCGCTACCGCACGGGTGATCTGGTGCGGCCAACTTGGAGCGACGATCAAGAATGCAATTTTGTCTTGTTGGTCGGCGGCGTGCTGGGACGCACCGATGATATGATGATCATTCGCGGCGTCAATATTTTTCCGACGTCGGTCGAGCAAATCTTGCGGAGCTTTTCGGGTGTTGTCGAATATCGGCTGACGGCGTTTAAAGAAGCAGCGATGGATCAGCTCAAGATCGAGATTGAACTCGCTGACGGCGGCGAACAGCGTTTGGCAAACGAAGTACAACAGGCATTGCAGGTTCAGCTCGGATTGCGAGTCGGAGTGCAATCCGTCGGGGCGAATGAGTTACCTCGATTCGAAGCGAAGGGAACAAGGTTCATTGACCAGCGGCCAAAGCAAGCAGAAAAAAATGGATGAACAACCGCTACCGGTGGATCTGAAAAAAACGAACGATCGTTGCCTCGTGATTGGCTGGAGCGACGGCCTCCGACAAACGATACCATTTCGCAAATTGCGAGATGGTTGTCGCTGTGCAACTTGCAACGACAAACGCGACAAACAGGCCAGCAATCGGCCTCCCAGCAACGTGCTACCGATCTTGTCGGCTGCCGAAGCTCGACCGCTCGATATTGAAAAAATGCATCCCGTCGGAAACTACGCTTACAACATCCATTTCTCGGACGGGCATAGTTCGGGCATTTTCACTTTTGAAATGCTTCGCTCGATGGAATGAGAACTTTCTCGACTTTAGCCTAATTTTCGATTTTGAGAAAAAAGCTGCTGGCAGTTGTCGATTGAATTTCAAACTGGCGCGATAACGCGACTTGGTTTAAGCCGCGAGTCAAATTTCGACGATAAATCCGAAGATACCGAATTCCCACAGAATCTTCGGTGCTTAACTTTTTATCGCCGCACTTGGAAATCGCAAAGTCACCCATGGGCTTGCCAGAAAACATTTTGCCAGCCATTGGGGTCGGACTGTGTCTGCTCGCCTTTTGTCAGATCGCGCTGTGGTCCTCGCAAGCGTTGAGTTTTCGAAAGCTTAGCCAGCAGCAGTTTCGCGAGAACGCGAAACAGTTCCGCAGCCAAATCCGAGAACCACTCGCAGATAGCCGCAGCGAGACGCCAGCAGAAAGTTGGGTTGGGTTTCGTAACTTTCGCGTGCATTCGCTGGTCAAAGAAACCGACACCTGCACATCGGTGTATCTGGTTCCCGAAGACGGCAAGCCCATTCCGCACTTTCGACCGGGCCAACATCTCACGTTTCGTTTCAGCATTCCCGGTCAAGCGAAACCGGTCATTCGCTGCTATTCATTGTCGGACGGGCCGGGCAAGCCCTACTATCGAGTCTCGGTAAAGATTGCCGCTCCGCCACGTGAGCACCCCGAGCTTCCGCCGGGTAAGGCCAGCACTTATGTCAATCAACTTTTGCAAGTCGGACAAATCGTTCCCGTCAAATCGCCCGCTGGCCATTTCTTTTTAAATGAAGATTCACAAAAACCCGTGGTGTTGCTCGCGGGTGGCGTGGGGATCACGCCGATGGTCAGCATGATCGATCGGCTGATTGCGCTGGGGTCGCGACGACAGATTGTGCTGGCGCATGGCATCAATGATTCTGCTGATCACGCGTTCAAACAACATCTGAGTTCAGTGACTCAGCGTCACCAAAATATTTATTTACTGAATTGTTATTCGCGTCCGAAAGCCACCGATCAACCGAGAGGCGTCGACTATCATTTTGAAGGACGGGTCACAGTCGAATTATTACAACAGATTCTGCCGTCCCACGATTGCGAATTCTATCTCTGCGGCCCTCCGCCGTTTATGAAATCGTTGTATGAAGGTTTACTCGAATGGGGCGTCGCCGAGAACGAAATTCGCTTTGAGGCCTTTGGCCCCGCCTCGATCAGCAAGCGACCGGCGAAATCAGTCGCCGCAGCCGACGCCAACGCGGAACCGATCGCGATCAAGTTTGCGCTTTCGGATGCCACCGCTGTTTGGGACGGCTCGCATGAATCGTTGTTGGAGTTCGCGGAGGCCAATGGAATTCCGGTTGACTCAGGTTGTCGCGCCGGAAGCTGTGGCACTTGCAGCGTCGAAGTCTTGTCGGGCAGCGTCGCGTATCCCGACGGGCAAAAACCCAAATGCGAGCCGGGACATTGCTTGACTTGTATCGCTCGCCCGCAAGGCCCCGTGGAGTTAGGAGCCTGAACCATGAAAAATTTTGCGAGAATAAGCAAGGCGAAACCTGCCTTATTAGTTCGACGCGCGAGCGAGGAAGTCACGATTCGATGCCTCCAGCGGGCCAACGGCCCAGCAACTTGGATAGCCTGGGCTGAAGGCCCAGGTATACCGATTGCCGGTAACCAAAGGCTGAAGGCCCGACCGTTTGCTTGTCAGCCCGAGATTGGAGGGGCAAACGGGCGGGCCTTTGGCCCTTCGAATCGTGGGTTCGCTCTGTTCCCAGCCCTTCAGGCTGGGCTAGGCAAACTGACTGGGCGTTGCCCTTATTCTCATAGCGAAACTTCAAAACGCGCAAGCGTCGGAGCAAGTCATACGTACTTATCGTTTCACATTGGTCGTTTCAGCGCCACGTTTAAACACAAGCTGGAAGCGTATGCCACGTTCCTCGGCGCTTGCGTGATTCTGTTAGCCCCGTGCACTGCTAAAGCTCAGAACACTCGCTGTGATCCGACCAAAGTCGTTTCCACCGAAGCTTGTGCGAAATGTCATGTAAACGAGGTTCAGTCGTGGAAGCTGACCCCGCACTACCGCACTTTCGATGAACTCGGTCGCAAACCCGAAGCAAATCAAATTTGCAAAAAGCTCGGTCTGCGTTCGGCAAAACGCAGTGACGTTTGCATTGACTGTCACTTCACGCTTCAGCAAGACGGCGACAAACTGAAACCCGTCTCTGGCATTTCGTGTGAGTCGTGTCATGGAGCCGCTGCGGACTGGATGGCGGTACACAACGATTATGGCGGGGCCCTCGTCACGCGAGAATCCGAAACACCTGAGCACGCCATTGCTCGGGTCGAGCGCAGCGAAGATCTGGGGATGCAGAACACTCGCAACCTATATGCGATTGCTAGTAGCTGTTTTAACTGCCACACCGTCCCCAATGAAAAACTGGTCAACGTCGGCGGTCATGTGGCTGGCACTGCCGATTTCGAATTGGTGCGTTGGTCGCAAGGTCAAGTTCGCCACAATTATCTGCGGACCGGCGGAACCGCGAACGCAACATCCGATATTGAACGCCGGCGAGTGATGTTTGTGGTGGGCTTGATCGTTGATCTCGAGTACAGCACGCGCGCCACTGCGAAAGCCACCGAAAAATCAAGCTATGGAGTGACCGTTGCCAGCCGCGCGGCCAGTGCTTCCTATCAACTGTTTCAGCTTCAATCGAAGCTCAACGATCCGGAAATTCAATCCATCCTGACGACGTTTTCAAAAGCGGAATTGCGAGTCGGAAATGCCGAATCGTTACACGCGATCGCGGACGAAATCAAAGTCGCAGGCGAGCGGTTTTGCCAAAATCACGATGGGACAATGTTGGCCGCCGTCGATCCGCTGCTGCCTGATCCAAGTGAATACAAGTAAGAAAACCTGTGAACGTTAACCAAACTAAAATCAACCGACCTGCACGCTGGGACGAACCATTCGATCCCAACATGACCGCTGTCATTGTCCAGTCGTTGTTGCAAGTCGAACCGTTTTCGCAGATGGACGCGGCGGCTTTCAGTCCGGAGGTTTCGCTGACTGGAATTTTGCAAAACGATTGTCGCTTGCATCGGCTAGAGCGCGGCGACATTATCGTTCGAGAAGGCGATTACGGCAGCAGTGCGTTTCTGATCATTGAAGGTGAAGCACTCGTTTCGCTGAAGTCGATTCCCGATTCGATTCTTGGTCGTCAGCCCCGCAAACCCAAGGGCTGGGCGAAGACGATCGCTCAACTTTGGCAAAATTCATACTATCCAGAGTCTCGTAATTACTCGACGAAGAAAGATTCGGGAGCCGTCGGAAAGCGCAGCGATGATTCCGGAACCCGCGTTTTCTTGCACGATATCCCGCGAGTGATTTCGCCCCATGATTCCGTGACGCTTCAGGCGGGCGAGATTTTTGGCGAAGTCTCCGCGATGACGCGCACACCGCGTTCTTCCACGGTCGTGGCGAATTCAGATATGCTGGTTTTGGAAATTCGCTGGCAAGGCTTTCGTGAACTGATGCAACGCCAGCCCACGATGCGGTCTCACATCGAACAACTTTATCGCGAAAACAGTTTACGCATCCACCTTCGCGACACGCCGTTGCTGCAAGGTTTGTCTGCCGCCGCGACCGAAGAGATTGCCGCTGCTGTCGAGTTCGAATCGTTCGGGACTTTTCAATGGAACCGCGATTTCAAATCGACTAAACAAAAAGACATCTCGGATCGCATTCTGGCGGAACCGGTGATTGCGGGGCAAGGCGAATACATCAATGGGCTGCTGTTG
>JBGSKR010000505.1:0-3663 GCA_041741135.1 Mariniblastus sp. | reverse complement strand
CCGGCATCAACTCGAAGAATATGTCAATTGGCTGCAAAACCAAGCTACCGGTTCGGAACCGGCTTCGCAGGCAACGACGACAGGAAGTTTTTCGCAATCGAATCAGCGTCGAACAACCGAATCGGGCGTGACACAGCCTTTTTCGAAATCGAGCGAGCGTCACGACATCGCCCACAACTACTCTGAATCGACTCCCTCAGTACGACGCCCTCATTTGCCCACCGAACAATTCTCTGGCAAAGGAGATCTTGATCGAATTTTGTCGAAGCTGGATAGCGTTCATTTTGTTGAGCCCAGTTCAGTTCCTGCTCCCGTTCAAACTCGGAGCGAGCAAGTTAAGCAAAGGCCTACCGCAGCACAATTGCCTGTGAAATTGACCGTTGACGATTTACTAAATTCTGAGTCGATCATTCGCACGATCTCATCAGCGATCGCATCGGTTTTGACGGAAGAGTCGGAACTGTTGATAGAACACAAAGTCCGCGAGCGAATGAATGATGTGCTTAAATCGCAATCATCGCTTGGGCATATTCAGGTCAGTTCAGATTCACTGAAACAAGCGAACTCTCCGCATCCGCTGCAGTCCGGTGATGCCGTGCGCATCCAAACCAGTCATGGTCACGTCGCTCACTACGCGGATGATCGAGCGCGAACCGAAATGAATCGTTTGCAGCGAACGCCTAGCGGCGATGCGGTCGAAATTCGATCATCCCATGGTCATATCGCCGTGCGAACCGAGCCGAACAAATCGGTTGCCCCCATGTTCCCGTTGCAATCCGGCGACGCGGTACGAGTCCAATCCAGTCATGGTCACGTTGCTCATTACGCTGACGAAGCGGCGCGAGCCGAGATACATCGGTTGCATCAAATCCCTACCGGCGATTCGGTCGAGATTCGATCGTCGCTAGGGCATGTCGCTTGGCGTACTCAATCGAACACGGCTCCCGTTGAAATTACTTCGAGCCACGATGCCCGTCCGTCGGTGTCAGTTCCTGCTGCCCCTGCCAAAACGACTCAGCCATCGACATCCGTTTCCAATCCGATAACGTCAACCACCGCAGCATCAACTCATACGAATACAATCTTAGCGTCGAACTTCGCTCCGACCGTTTCGATGCCCAAGTCGCCAAACATTCCTATCGCTGAAATTCCGGCGAACGTTGCGGCATGGGACGTCGAAGAATTTCGCTGGCCAAAACTAACGAACCACATGCTCGACGCTGGCGCGGAGGCCATTGATGAACTCGCAAAATCGGTTTTGCGAACCATGATTAAAGGTCATCAAAGACTGGCTGTTACCAGTCCCGGTCGCGGCGAAGGCACTAGTTCAATCGCAATCAGTCTTGCCCGTTGTGTCGCAAAAAATGGCGGACGCGTGTTGCTGGTCGATGCCGACCTGAGCCATCCAGGTCTCAGCAATGACGTTGGATTGGGTCCGAACATTTCTTGGTCACATGCGATTCGCAATGGATTGCCATCATCGGAAGTCATCATTCGTTCGCAGCAATCGCAATTGTGTGTCATGCCATTGGCGCCACTTTCACCGCATCTCGAATGGCCGCGAAAGTTGCTGGACCAATTGGGCGATTTGATTGAAGAAGTTCAAGCCAGTTTCGATCTGGTGATTTATGATTGCGGACCAGCCAAACAGATGATCGCCGAACTTAGCGCTTCCCACAAACTGATTGATGTTGGCTTGATCGTCCACAACGGGCTTGACCGATCCCGTTTTCAGGAAACGCAAAACCAGTTACAACAGTTTGGCGTAAAGGCATTGGTTGTTGCTCAAAATGCCGTACACCAAACCGCCGCAAAAGTAGCGTAGAAAATTCGTAGCTTGGAAATTCATGTCCGAGCACTGCGCGACTGACGGACAGGAATGTCCATCATACATCACTGCGATATTACCGTAGCTTGGATATTCCTGTCCGAGCACTTTGCCGTAGCTTGGACATTTTTGTCCGAGCACTGCGCGACCGACGGACAGGAATGTCCATCGTACTTCGCTGCGCTCTTGCCGTAGCTTGGACATGCCTGTCAGGGCAATCCACACTTCAATCCGTTTCATCTCCGCGCCTGGCGAACGCCTTTCTCTCGTGCCGCAACCGCCATTTGGTACGCCTCTTCATCACCATGATGATGGACCGAAAATGATTTCGATTTACGCTGACCGTGACCATCGATCCACTGAGCCACCCAATACCAATACTGGTACTCGTAATCGTAATCGCCACGGCGATCTTTCTGACGGTGCAAACGGACGCCCACGACGCCTGATCGATTTCGCAACGAAGGCTCTTCCGCCAGCTCGGCGAGCGTAAAGTGCCGGGAGCGAGCTTCCAGTTCGTCGCGATACGCTTTGGCTGCGTTCAATGCCACGCGGTTGCCACCGAGCAGGCTGTCCGAAAAAAACTTTTCCGTTTTTTCTCCTCGACGCTGCACCCTTACCAGCCATCCTCGACGTACATTGCCGCGAGCGTCCGTATTCTCAATGCGAGCGATATTTCGGCGAGGATCTTTTCGCGGCATGGTTAAACCTTGGAAAGCCGACTCGAACAGTTTCAAAATCGAGAGTTGCAGTATGATCGGTCCAATCGCCCTGCGGAACAAGACACGCAATTGGCAGCAGTGCAAAATTGGCATGGCAAACTATTTCTAGATCACCTGAGTCATAAAAAACCTGGGCTCAAATCGAAAATATTCGTGGCTTGGAAATGTCCGTGGTGGATTCCGTCAAAGTCCGTTCTCCTGCTAAAGTAAAGCCGCTCTGCCGAGTGTTGTACTCCTATTCGACCAATGATGCATTTTTTGATGCCAAGGGGCGATACCACTTGTTTAATACTTGCAATTCGTGGGCTGGACGTGGGCTAAAATCTGCTGGAGTTCGCGTCCCCTGGTTTGCGCCCATGCCGAAGACGCCAATGTTATACTTGGACAAGTAATCTTCGGACGTTGTCTATTTTTCTAATGAGTGTAGTTGCTGTTTTAATGGATGGATTATGTTAATCATCCTCACTATCGCATTCCTCGCAACAATCGGCTTCTACAAGCAGGCGAGTTTGATTGGTGTTCACCCGGGCAAGGCGGCAAGCGTTCCGTTTATTGCTGCGGGGCTGATGATCGCGTTTGGTAAACTTGCGGCGATGGGGATCAGTCGATTTATTGCTGAGAGGAGCGTTTCTGCAGAACTGACAAGTTGGCTTCAGTTCGCGATCAGCGGTTGCGTGGTTCTTACTTATGCTTGGTTTATTAGACGAAACTGGAAGACGTTGATGTCTTACTCGAAAGATTCGGAGAGTGCCGTGCGTCTCGAGACGGATGGAACTCAAGAGGTGAGGACGACAGAAGTTCAACTTGACCTGAATCCGTACTCCCCGCCATTTACTGGGCTGATGAAATCATCAAAGAACGATCAATGAGACTGTTTTCAAGTTTGAATCTTGATGTAAAAATTGTCAGCTACGGCGCGTCGAATCGTGAGGTGGCAGATTTTGTTGAGCGCTACCGTGCTAAATAGTTGAATTTTTGGATCACAAACGGATGAAAACCGATAGCATCATGTATTTCCGCTCGAAGCGTTTTCGTTGGCACTGCCTGATTGCGATTGTCTTGATCGCCATTGTGCCGTACACATTTAGTCGGATTGCAAGTCCTTGGCGTCAA
>JBGSKR010000504.1:0-3585 GCA_041741135.1 Mariniblastus sp. | reverse complement strand
GTTGGCACTCACGATAGGCGTCGAAGCCACCAAAGCGTTGTTGACGTACAACTTCAAGTCCGATCCATCGCTCACGCCAACGAGGTGATACCAGTCGGCAAGTAAACCGTCGGGATCCGTGGGGAAATCATACCCCTGGGCCAAACCGGGGGCCGAGATCGCGGCGTGGGTATTGCCAGCCACGTCGGTGAATTGAAACTTAATGCTGTTGTCGGGCTGCGCTTGAAGGTAAAGAGCCGCAAACGCGCCGTTGTCGTTCGCGACATCCCGTGCGTCACGCCCCACTACGGTTCGATGCCCGCCATTCTCAAACTTCCAGCTCGCTTCAACCGTAAACGCCGTGGGGGTCATCGTGTCGATGTTGACGCCCGACGGATTGCTCACCGCCGCTTTCGTGAACATGCCCGGTCCGCCGCCAGTGTTCTTCACGCTCAAGCCATTCGCAGCGCCCGTTTCAGGGACCGTCGGCGAACTCACATCTGAGCGATATCCATACCCGCAACAGCCGCCCGTATTCCACGTCGACAAATGATTCCCGTTTCCGGAAACGTCCAAAATGTCCGCGGAGAACGTATTGTCCGCACCCGCAATGTGAGTCACATCGGTACCAGCCACGCCATCCTCAAACCGCCAATAGGCAACCGTTGCCGCAGTGGCTTGCGAAGCGAGGCCGAAGGCAGCTCCGATCGCAATAAGTGCAAACGATCCACAAATAATTCGTTTCATCAGCTAACTCCCCAGGTGAAAAGAAAAGAAGACTAGGTAGCGTTGTACCTCTGTAAAAACTCAACCTCGCGTGCCTCTGCTCACCAAACATCTCTTGTTCCAGCAAATGCCAACTCCGCTCGCAACGATCAAAAAATATGAAGACGGTTCGGGAATCGGCACATAAACCACTTCAAATACTCGAAAAGAAGCCGTCGAAGTCACCTCAGGAAAACCCCGCGTATGGGGACCGTTGGTCATAATTCCACCGAACAAATAGCCAAGACTTGTCGTGCCGGAGAGCGAATCAAGATCCAGCACGCCATTCTCAAATGCGTCGATTCCCTCGGCGGGAAAGAACTCCGCATTCGCACCGAACCGCCATTGCTTTCCGGTGCCATCGACAATTTCAGGGAAGTATCCCATATGGTGCTGGCTGTACTCGCCATTGGCATCGATCGAAATCGCCGTGATATCGTTCACAAACGGCATGTCGTGATCGGTTTCGACCAATCCGGTAACGGGATCGAGGTACTGCAAGCTGATTCCGCCAAAGAGAAACTCGTTCATCTCTCCGGTCGTTTCGGAATAGAGACCCATCTTAGCCGAGTGATAGCCGTTGAAGCCCTGCTTAAACGTGTCGGCAGCGTTTGGGTCCGCCATAGTGGGATTGCCATTCGCATCAATCTCGACGGGGACTGTCCATACTCCAAAGCTGTTCGTGAACACGCCGGATAGCGCGACGAGTCCATCTTCCGTGCCGCCGAGGCCATCCGCCTTTAGGACCGGAATTACGTTCAAATCACGCCGGCGGTACGCACTGTCGATCGCTGTCGCCGTGGGATTGGCAATTGCCAGATTCGCTCCATCATCCACGATATCGAAACTGCGAATCTGCCGAGTGTAAGTTCCTTCGGTGCGAGGGCTGTAAGGGCCTTCAAAGTCTTGGCCGAAGACAATGTGCATCCGGCCGTTCATTTCATGCATCGCACCACCGGTCACCGATGCAATTGCGTCGTCGACCTGACGGATCGAATCAACTGCATGGCCAGTGCCGTTGACAACCCAGTCGACCATGCTGGGGAGATTGATCGCGGTGAGCGTATCGAAGGTTGTGAATTCGCTCGCCGGATTTAGGCCGTAACCTCCGGTCATGTAAAGCGTATTGCCGACTTGTTCGAACTGGTTGTTGGTGGGCGTGAGCGATGCGATCTGCATAGGGCTCAATCCTGACGTGGGATCGACAACCCCTGCAAAGGGATCGCCCAACGAACGATGCCACGACTGCTTGCTTACCGGATCAATCACCCAAACATCGCGATTTTGACTTTCAGCCGGGAAACTTCCCTCGCCCGATTGGTCTAAATCGTGCACCCCGTTCGTTCGGCCAGCGATCAGCACCCACTTTCCGTCATAAGTTCCGGCGGCATAGGAATGAAGTCCCGGCAGTTCCGCCGAGCCAAAATCATACTCTTGCAGTTTGATTCGATAGGGGATCGAGTCCGCTGGCTCCAGGGGAGAAAACGTAGGAGTTTGATGCTGCCCAACGACAGAGCGGATCGAACAGAGCTGACTTACGCAGCAAATCGAGATTGCCAAAGTAATCTTGATCGAAAGTCTGCTCGTAATTTTATTTTTCAGTGTTCGCATCAAACTACTTCTGAATCCATTGCGTCATGTTGCCAATCAACCTATGCGACTAACGTCACTTCCACAGCGGTCACCGATGCCGCCGGAAATTTCCACTCGCCATTTCGCTCAAGTTCGCGCTCGTGAATCTGCATGACGTCCGAGCTATTGAGTTCGGAGACCTCGACCGTCGGATCGTCAACAATTTCAAACGCGGTCGCCTTTTCAATTTGGCCGGTATCGGGTCCAAAATGAGCAGTAATCGCCTTAGTCCGGTTGGTGTTGACTATGTGCAAAAAAAGCTTATTTCCCGTTCGACTTGCCACGACATCGAGTTCTGCGGGCGCCGCCGCAACATTCACGGCATCAGTTCCAATGTGATGTCGATAAAGTTTCATCACGCGGGCCACTGGCATGAGGTACGCCTGTCCGCCAGGTACAGGAATCATCACGGCATTGACTTGCCAACGCGTGCCGCAGAAATCCGCCGCGGTCGCGACTTTGAGCACGTCACCGTGACGCTGATGGTTGTTCAGAATGCGTCCATAGGCCACTCCGGTCGCCCATGTTGACATCACATCGCAGCGATCCCGCCCGGGAATTGCGAAATGGCATTCTGTCATGGCCAGTGGAACTTGATGCTGACCCAAACTTTCGCGAACTTCCCGGATCTTCGCATCGTTGATTTTCCAGGCCTGCATCAAGCATTCCCAGGTCGCGGTCGGGTCGCGTCGATATCGTTCGCCGGCAAGAACTGGTGAGTCGTTCGAATCAGGATTAAACATGTGATGAAAGGCGAGCATGTCAAAGTGTTCGCCCGCTCGATCGCACATATCGTCTGCCCAACCAGAATCGCCCCACGCAATCACCTTGATCGTGGGATCCACCGCTCGCATTGCTCGAGAAAATTCAATGGTCTTCTCGATTGTTCTGGAGCGGTCAAAACCGTTGGAATCGTAGGAAGTTTCGTTCCCCAGTTGCCAATAGCGAATTGGGATCGGTTCATTCACGCCGTGGTTGCGACGTTCTGAATTGTCGGGGTCGTTACAGTATGCCACCCAGTCGGCTGCCTCTTTCGCGTTTCCGGAGCGTTCGCTCGTTTTCGCACGCTGAAAGTGCTTACGCCCATCGGATTCAAAGTTGACGCACATTAAAGGCTCAGCCTGAACTTTACAGCAAAAGTCGACCAACTCGTGAGTGCCAACTTGGTTGGATTCCAAACCACCCCACAGGAGATTGACCTTAGTTGGC
>JBGSKR010000503.1:0-3272 GCA_041741135.1 Mariniblastus sp. | reverse complement strand
GCTTTTGTAGCTCAATGCGAATCTTATTCCAAGCGATGTCTTCACCGTCTTGGTTCGTCGTGCCGTGAATGAAAAACATTCGCAATGGCAAAATTCCACGATGCGTCTCAATCCATTTTTCGTCGACCGCGCGACTGACGGTCGTCACGTGAACGCCCACGATATCAGCGATCTGCTCCATTTTCAGCGGTTTCAAATATTCTGGGCCGTTGTCGAAAAAATCTTTTTGGTGATTGACGATCGCCTGAGCGACTCGGGTCAAAGTGCTACGCCGTTGTTCAATCGATTCGATCAACCATTGAGCGGCAGTGATCTTTCGTTTGATGAATTCTTTTTCTTCCTTGGTGGCTTGGCCATTGGCAAGTCTCTGTCGATAGTAATTGCTGATGAACAATCCGCGAGCTTGACTTTCTTCCATTTTGGCAATGTAGTTGCCATCATCGTCAGTCTCGAGCCACATGTCGGGCGTGACATTGGCCACGAAATCGTCGACAAAGCGACTGGCGGGTTTCGGATCGAGGTGGCGCAGTTCTTCCCAAGCCTCCTGGATCTGTTCGATGGTCATGCCGGTTGCCTTTTGGATCTGCGGCAGTCGGTTGGCACTGAGATCATCGAGATGATTCAGGATTAACACCCGGAGATGTTTCAAGTGCGGGGTGTCTGGACGTAGTTGCATCAGCAAACACTCGCTCAAATCACGAGCGGCGATTCCGGGCGGGTCAAGCTGTTGAACATGAGCGAGGGCTTCTTCTGCGAGTTCGAGTTCTTCCGGCGTGGCGTCGGGCGGAAGCAAATCAGCGAGCGAAACGTTCAGCCTACCACCATCGCTCGGCGAAAGCGAAGAAATGATCCGGTCGCACATCTTCAGCAGTGCTTCGTCCAAAACCATTTCGTGCAATTGGGCGGTCAAGTAATCCTGCAGGGTTTCGCCCCGATTGACGAGATTCGCCATCATGTCATGTTGGCGATCGACACTTTCCTGAACTCGATTGGAAGAAGGACGCGATCCGTCAAAGAAATCGGGCACGTCTTTGTCGAGGTTCAACAATCGTTCGAAATCATCCTCGCTGCCCCGATCTTCTTCGATAACCAGTTCTTTTTGGTCGACGTCGCGCTGGTCGGGTTCTTTGTCGCGGGATTGGGGGTCTTCGGAGTCATAAGCTTCGTCGTCTTCGCTTTCCCGTTCGAGGGCGGGATTCTCGATCAGCTCGCGCTCAATCTTCGCTTCCAAATCGGCTTGGGCCATTTGCAGAATCTCCATCGACTGGATCATCCGCGGAGCCATCGTCTGGGACTGCTTCTGCGACAGGTTTTGGCCGAAAGAAATTTTCATTTGGATATTTGCATTTTTAGATGCGGAAATTCGCGGGTGGTCAAGTTCCTATTGTATGAAAGTTTAGCCGCTGATGGGCGGCTGACGGATTCTTTTCTATCGATTCAGAGAAGATTGCTTTCAACGAAGCCCAGTTCCGACAGCTGCACTGATACTGGCGAAGCCGTGTTCCCTTAGTTTTTTCAGGATGTGCCGATTGACCTGCCGCACGAAACTTGGCCCGCCATAAATGAAGCCCGTATAAACCTGCACCAACGAAGCACCCGCAAGAATCATTTGCCACGCGTCCTCTCCGTTCATGATGCCGCCCACGCCGACGATAGGAATCTGTCCGTTCAGTTGCCTGTACAGCGTCGCCACAACTTCACGACTGCGCTGCGTCAGCGGTTGTCCCGACAGCCCACCAGCTCCAATCGATTCAACTCGCCGTGCTGGAGTCTTCAAGCCAGTCCGCGAGAGCGTCGTGTTCGTAGCGATCACGCCAGCCAATTTCACAGTTTGCAAAATCGAAACGATGTCGCCAAGTTGTTCATCGGTTAGGTCTGGTGCAATTTTTAACAAAATCGGTTTAGGGTTGATCTCGTGATCCACCGCCAATCGTTGATTGAGTTCCGAAACCGCTTTCAGCAACTCGAGCAACTGCTCTCGATTTTGCAGTTCTCGAAGACCCGGCGTGTTCGGCGAACTGACGTTGACGGTGAAATAATCCGCGCAGTCAAACAGCCGCTCGAAACTGAATAAGTAATCGGCCGTCGATTCAGCCAGCGGAACGATTTTTGTCTTGCCGATATTGATTCCCAGAATGTCGCGCGGATCGGATTTCCTCATGCTTGCGAGTCGGCGGGCAGCTTGATTCGCGCCACCATTGTTGAAGCCCATTCGATTGATGATGGCACCATCGGCGGGCAATCGAAATAGTCGCGGTCGATCATTACCGGGTTGCGGTTGTCCGGTTAACGTGCCGACTTCGATGTGACTGAATCCGAACGCGGGCAGTTGTTGAAACCAGCGAGCGTCTTTATCGAAACCGGCAGCCAGCCCCACCGGATTTTGAAACTCCAGCCCAAATTGGTTAACCATCAATCGCGGATCGGAGACCGTGTACCGCCCACGCAAGAGACGAGTGATTGGGGAAAAACCAATGGAATGAAACAGACCCATTGAAATGTAATGAGCCGACTCAGGAGGTAGCGTAAACAGAATTGGTCGGAGTCCATATTTCCAAATCATTCTGCTACCAATTTAGTCCGACGCTTTCACCACCGGACTTGCGACCGGTGCCGCCTTGTAGTGGTTCGTTGCGAGCGGGCACGGCAAGTTCACGCGGCGGCTCTTCGGGTTGCTCTTCTGCTTTCGCTTTGTCGCTCTGTTTGTCGCTAACTTTGGGCGCTGGAGGAGCCAGGCAGGCTTTGTGAGAGAGCGCGATTTTTTGCGTTTCAGGATCGATCGAAATAATTTTCACTTCGATTTCTTGTCCCTCGGAAACGACCGAGCCGACTTTGGCAATTCGCTGGTAAGCCAATTCGGAAATGTGAACCAAGCCTTCAACACCAGGAATGATGCGGACAAACGCGCCGAAATCAGCGATGCGAGTCACGGTTCCTTTGACGATATCGTTGACATTGAAATTATTGGAAACGGTTTTCCAAGGGTTTTCCAATGTGTCTCGCAACGAAAGCGAAATACGGCTGGCGCCTTCGTTAATTTTCTCGATCTTCACTCGGACTTTTTCGCCGACTTTGACGACTTCGCTCGGATGCTTCACTCGCGACCAAGCAATTTTGCTGACGTGAATCAAGCCTTCGACGCCACCCAAATCGCAGAAGGCACCGAAATCCATCAGTCGGGTGATCACGCCATCGCGAAGCTGACCAGCCTCTAACTCGGTCAGCAATTCTTTGCGTTTCTCTTCGTTCTCGCGTTCAAGGATCGCACGGCG
>JBGSKR010000502.1:0-4499 GCA_041741135.1 Mariniblastus sp. | reverse complement strand
GCTCACGATGAAATAGCAATGGTTGTCGGCCATGAAAACCCATTGTCTCCACTTGATGTCTTCGCCTAATTGCGAAGGGATCATCGCAGTAAAATGTAAAGCGTCGTATTCGCCGATCTTGGCATTCACTAGGTCGCTTGCCTCTGCGTCAGGACTTACGCGTTGTGCCCATTGCAAAGAGACATCAGTGCGGATCTGTTGATGGAATTTCGTTTTATCAGATTCGTCACTTGTATACACTCCCATCTCATAAACATCGAAACCGACTGGAAATGTGGGTGGCACATGCATCACCCAATTGCCGTGATCGACAGTCTTCCAGCCCTTCGCCAATTCAATTTCATAGGGCTTAGGTCTGTCGTTCGCAGCGGGTGCAAATACAAAGATCGCCAAATCTTGGATTGGCTCTTTCACTTCGGTGTCGCTGGCGACAAACTGATTCGTTTTGTCGTATTTCCAATCCGATGATGTTTGTAAACCAATCACGTCTAGGAGTTCACGCAATGTCGGGCGGTAGGAATCAGGGTAGACGGATTGAAGCGGGGCGTTTGCGATCTTTTTTGAATTTGACATCAATCCGATGCCCGTTCCGACTTGAATCCTACTCTTCACCAAAAACATGTTGGAGAATTGTCGAAACGAATTCCCTAGCGCCCCTTCGAGCCGCTTGTTCAAGAGCTTTTCTAATGCTTCATCACTGAGTGCGGCAACTGGGACTTTGGAACGTTCAACGTTGTTCGTTCCATCAGGTGGCTCATCGGTCTGAGATGGTGTTGGTATAGTGTCGGTGGTTTGTTGGGCAACCGCGTTCGGCACAAACGTCAATAAACCCAGCAGCGCAATAAGGAAAATACGTTCCATGAAATTGCCAATTAAAAGTGTGAGGGAGTAAACCGTGAGTTTAACGCATTTCTTATCGGTTACAATTGTTTGTGCTATCGCTCGCTGGTTGGGTCGATCAGCGTAATCTGAATCCTGGCCAGTAGTTGGTGAGAATACGACACCGCCCTGAACGAAGCGAGCGGGTCTGAACTACGAGCAATTGTACCAACGCCAGCCCGCGTCGCAAAACATGGTAGGTGTGCCGAAGGCCTAGCGTAAAAACCATGTTAGCCGCCGCCCGCGCTGGATGCGGGAGGGAAGATATACGGCAACAAACAAGCGATGTTGCGAGCGTCGTCGATTCCACGATGATGGGAGCCCGAAAAGGTCAGCCCAACGGAACGTAAAGCAGCAGGCACGCCAAGTTTCTTGCGACGACCATTGGCCGAGGCAAACTCAGCCTTGAGGTTGATATGGCGATCGCCGAACGGATAGGCGACATCGTGTTGAATGCAGTCGGACTCGAATTGCGTGCGATCGTAGTCGCCCCACGAACAAAAAACGAACGGGGCAAATCCGTTGGCCCAGTCTAGAAAGTTGGCAAACGCGTCAGCGAACGACGGGGCGGAATCAACCTGCGTTTGGGAGATATTTGTAAGGTCACGGCAAAAGTCAGTCAGCGTTGGGTTGAGTGCCGGACGGATGAAGGTCTGGAATTCATCAAGGGGTTGGTGCGTCGATGGGCAAACCATCACGGCGCCGATTTCGACAATCTCCATGTCGGTGCGCGGAAACGAGTTGTCGTCGCAACAAGTTGCTTCGAGGTCGACAACGAGAAAATGTTCCATGGTCTGCGAGCGGCTAACGGGGTTAAATACGACACGGTGTCACAAAGTAAGAAACTGAATTTTTCAGTCTAACCAATTCTGATTTGGTGATCAATTTGGTGATCGAATTAGCGAAGCAGAATTTTGGGTCAACCAAGTTTCCTCGCTGCGTTTGTCAGAACCCGCCGATTGGCACATGAGTCGGCAGCAGGTCGCTTAATCTCCAGCCAGGCATGATCAAGGAAAGAGGCTTCGAGCAGAGAAGTAGATTCGTCAAAACAAGATCGGATTCGGTCAGCAAGCCGCATCAAAGTTCTGTACAATCGGTTCATGCCGTTTCCCCGTCCCCCAATTCGACTTGCTCAAATCACCTCCTCCATTTTCGTGGTTGCGTTGGTGCTGCTGAATTGCTTTGCCTTGAGCGAGATCGCGACGGCCAGTTTTGAGAGCGACAGCACCGGCATCGGTATGAATGCCGGATCGTACTTGTGCACCTACGACGACGCCAATCGCAACGTCAAAGGGACCTATCCCGATGGCAGCGTGGTAGAGCGTAACTACGACGACATCCCCACAGGTACTTGTCGTTGCCACGTTTACGCGATTTACGGCCAAGCAACCGTGTTCGTTGGGGCGGGAATGAAAATATCGGTCTCGATTGTTTCGATTGGCTCTATTGAACCTGGCGCCCACGACTACGCCGCCCATGAAAATGATCCAGAGAATGGCGCGTACTACTTCTGCGCCAGATACTATCACGCCCAACTCGGCCGCTTTATCAGCCGCGATCCACTGGGATACGTCGATGGGATGAGCTTGTATCGCGGGTATTTTGTGCCGGGTGGAGTTGATCCGTCGGGCAGACTAACAATGAAAATTTATGCTGAAAAGGTGAGTCAAAGTGGAGGATTCCGTCATCATATTAGATGGGTTCCTGATCAAAATGAAACGGATGGCTTCATTGTTCAGAAGGTTTGTTTTGACGAAAATATCATCTCTTGTGATCCAGAAAAACCTATCAAATGTACGACTCCAAAAGATTACAGAGAACCTGTTAACAAAATAGAGCGATGTGAGGGCAATTGCTACATCGAGATTTGGCGAGTGAAAGACAAATTTATTGGCATACGACTTCCCCGAGGTGACGAAGATGAGGCCGATGTTAAAGGGGATAAGGACACGTTCTCAAGATTTAACTGCCCTGGAACGAAAGGGTCGTACCAGATAAATGGGGAGGCATTCTTCATCCCGTTAAAGGACATAGAAAACGACGTGGAGTTGGATGTGGAGAAGCTTACTCATCAGGGGGAACAAGGTGTGCAGTATGCACACTCTCTTTACTCTGCTTGCTGGGGTAACGCCGGTGTCGAGGTATTCTGGAACAAAGCATTTGCTAAGTACCAAACTAACTCAACTAAGAGGTCGAGTAAAATAACCTGGAATCGTTGCAAGGGCGAAGTTTGTAAGCCGACATACGAATCAGAATTCGACAACTACCCAGTTGCGCCTGGCCCAAACGGAGAGGATTGACTACTATGAACGACCATAAGATATTTTGTTTTTGTCGATGGCGATGCTTGGCGCTCGGCTGTATTCTGCTATTTGTAGTAGCGTCAACAGGCCCGGGTAATGCATCCCATGGAAACCTAAAGCAATCTGACGAACCACAAGATGTCGCTTCGGAATCCCCGCACATCGAGTTGCCTGAAGGGCACTATGAATACTGGTTGACTCGTATGCGAGCCTCTTTCAGCAAAACGACGCATTTTGCGGGGCCATTCGTACTTAGCCGTGAAGGCGGCGATAGTTATATTTGGTTACTTGCGTATGATTGGAGACCCGAGATAACTGGAATGACCCCATTTGTCATAATAATCCCGAGCAAAGAAAACGTTCGTCACCTTACAAGTTTTCAAACCGTCGGGAAACAAGAAGGATCGATCTTGACCACAGGGGTTATTGACTCAGGTTTTGCAGTATTTAGCTTCAGTCATGAGTTCATCATGGACATTGACGACCCAAACCATCCCTTAGAAGAAAGATTCACGGTTGGGTCAAAAAATTGGGCTATCAAAAAGGAGTTCGACTTAGAAGACGGCAGGGTGTTTGAACTAAGACATGATGTCAATGACGGAAAATCTCGTCTCGTACAACTTTCGGCAAAACTCCCACCCAAAGAAACACTCTATTCGGTTATGACCATCGAATCAACGAAAGAGAAATCCTACAAACTGTTTTCTGAGTGGCACGAGGGATTGAGGGAAAAAGGTGTCAGCGACGGACTTCAAAAAAATCAATAGGAGGGACTTCGTTGGGGTCGATGAAATAAGCGTCGTGTTTCTCATCCGCCCAATCGATGCCGATGAACAATCCGAAATTCGATTTTGATAAAGTGGAACTGGTGCTTCTCCCAAATTAGGTGACGTCCAACGTCTTTTAGAAAGTTGACCCGTTTCGGGAAATAAAAAAGGTTTCCCCGTATGCGGATTGATGGGCAGTTTTTCTGGTTGGCTGGAACCGCCCACCGCGCGATGACAGCGAGATGAGTGACGGGCTGATCGCGATTTGTGAACGTTGACGATGCGTGATGACTTATTGAACTCATTTTTGATGCCTGATCGCAGGGTTGGCTGTCGTTTTTCGCGTTCGCACTGGAACACGGCGCAGCAGCGAACGAGGCTGCACTCCCGCCGAATTGCTCTGAACAACGTAACCGTACACCAGAACCATTGTAGGCGCGGGGTTTAGGATCTTGGGTTTCGTTTCCCGTATTGGAGATCCCATGCCCCCTGAAAACAACTCCCCAGCCACAAAGGCTTGGGCTGATCGATTTGATCGATTTCGAACTGC
>JBGSKR010000501.1:0-4704 GCA_041741135.1 Mariniblastus sp. | reverse complement strand
GAACAATGTCGTCAAGTTCGCGTTTCGGCTCGGAAAGCTCGATCAACGATGCCCCTTTATCCTTATCCTTTGGCAGGTTTCCGTTGCTGCCACTGAGAGTTGTAAAGAATGTCTTTGCGGACTTGGGGGATCTGTTCATGTCGTTAAGAATTCGTTCAAGTTCGTTTGCAAGCACCGTGTGATTAAGTTGCCGTTCGTGTTTCACCACCTCCCAAGCCACAGAGCGAAAGCTGTCATCGTCGCCTTGAAAATGGGCGAGAAGTAGCTTTCGAACAGTATCGGAACTTTGGCTCATCGTGAGACTCTGCTAGTGATGTTTGAGAGCTCGGATTCTAATGGATTTGTAGATATCTCAGTGACCAGCAAAATTCTAGCAACATGCATTATGGCGGCCACTGTCGATTCTGCGAGTAGCCTTTACAGCAAACTTCAAAATAAATCGATCAAAGTCTCTCTATCAATCTTTCGATTCAACTTGAAATACAGTCTCAGGCACTGCCGAGTCACTGTTCATTTGGCGAGATAGGACGCGAACGTTTCCCTCACGATCCGCAAAGTACAGCCGCGACTCGGACGGCTTTCGACCATGGCCATCCGCCCACAAGGCGAAAAAATCGGGATGTGCATTGAGCGGCCTGCGGATATACGTGTGATTCATCTCACTTGACGACGTGAGCTGGCGAATCTTTTTCCACGACTCGCCGCCGTCAGTGCTTTGCCACATGGCGACTTCAACGCCCATATTGAATGGTTGCGGGCCAGTTTCTGTGAGGCCAATGATCCGCCAATCGTTGGACGCTACCATCCACAATTCGCCGAAATCGTAGTTGTTGTCAGAAGTTGTGATGGGGTGACGTTTCCATTCCGTTCCATTCCACCGCGCAATCATCCAAGTGGCTCATCCGCTGGGCTGAAATGTGAATTACCTAAAATTACTCCGGCTAACAGGCAAGTGCGCAGACACCACGCAAGTACATCGATAGTTCGTTGGCTCATTGCTTTGACCAATGTTTTAGTATGAAATGGGCGGAGATCCTTCAGGATAAGCAACCCCGTCATGATCGGGGCATCTACGGAATGGAAGACAAACATTTCAAAAATGCAATTTGGTTTTTGTTAAAACTTAAGTATAAATCCGGGTTTCCATCGCATGGCTTCAATGCCATCGATTCTCCAAACAAAAAGGGTAAAAAATGGGGCGGGTGTTTGAGTCAATTGATGTTAATCTATCAAAATGGATCGCTGAACAACGAATGTTTTTTGTTGCGACCGCTCCTCTTTCCGGCGACGGCCTGATGAATTGCTCACCCAAAGGACTGGATAGTCTGCGGGTACTTGGTCCGAATTCAGTAGCCTATCTCGATCTGCATGGAAGTGGTGTCGAGACCATCGCTCATGTGCGGGAGAACAGCAGGATCGTGATCATGATGTGTGCATTCGCTGGCCCCCCTCGCATCGTTCGTATCCATGGTCGGGGACAAGTCTACCCCGCAGGCTCCTCGCGATTTCACGAGTTAGCGGCGATGTTCCCTGAAATCCCGGGAGCTCGGTCTTTAGTGGAGATTGATGTTACGAGAATCAGCGACTCATGCGGCTTTGGCGTCCCGCTATTCGAATTCAAAGAGGATCGCTCAGCTCTTGTTGATTGGGCCGTCAAAAAAGGTGACGATGGTTTGCGCGAGTACCGTCAAAAACATCAAACGAGTATTGAAGGTCTACCAGGCGATTGCGAGGCAGATTACGATCAAAACTAACCTAAACCATTCCGAAAGAATCCTCTTAAATTCACCTTCTTGAATGGGCGCGGTATAATCTTGCCCTTCGCCAATCTTCGCTTGCTCTGCAAAATGGCTCGCACGAAGGCAGCGCTGCTAAGTCGGCGATTAGGTGAATGGCTGTTTACGCATTTAATTTCTGGACGAATTTCCGTGACTGAGTTTCCACCGACAACTGCAGAACTGCTCGAAACATTTAATGAACTTCCCGAATGGGATGAGCGATATGATTACATGATCGATCTTGGACGCGAGCTGCCGTATCTACCAGACGACTGGAAAACGGACGAAAATATCGTCGAGGGCTGCATGAGCACGGTTTGGCTAAAAATGAAATTCGCTGAAGAAGCGAACGCTCCCATCACCATCGCGGCCGATAGTGATTCCCTGATTGTCAAAGGCTTGATCGTTATCTTGCTCGCTTTCTATTCCAAAAAAACGGCAGAGGAGATCGTGGCCAGCGATGTTTCCACCTATCTGAAACAATTGGGGCTCGATCAGCATCTCAGCCCGCAACGTCGGAACGGCTTGTTTTCGATGATCAAGCGGATCAATGCGTTGGCGGTGCAACGCGTTTGAATTACGTCGTTCCCGTCGGTAAGTAGCGTAGGCTTTCACCAGCTAGCCTACGCCACGGGACTTAAGGAGTTGGCAGCGTCTCGGTTACCTCGTTCAACTTCTTCAGTAACTGGTTCGCAGCAGCACGATAGAGAAAAAGGCCCTCATGTTTGAGAGCTCCTTGCACCAGCCACTTCGCTCGCTGTGGTTCTCCGGATGCCTCTAACAACGACGCCAGAAAGAACTCGATTTCAGGAGCCATTTTATCGGTCGTCCTAGCAGCTCTGGCGAGAATCTGGCTCGCTTGGTCTTTGTTGCCCAATTTCAATTGGATATACCCGAATGCTGCTTGAGCAATTAAATTGTCGGGAAGCGCCTGAAAATTCTGAGCGGCAATCTCAAGAGCTCTTCTCTGCTTGGCGACGTCCTTGTTTTCAATCAGCGACAGCGCATACATGTTGACGGCGTCAAAATTGTCTGGCTGCGCTTTGGCGATGGCTTCGTAGTGAGATTCAGCGAGCGCATAAGCCTGTTTGGCGAAAGCGATCTTAGCCTTTAAGTTGCGCGAAAACAGATTCTCGCCATTCGATTCTTCAGCCCTCTGAATCGCACTGCTGGCGGTCGGAAAGTTTTCGTTGTTGACGGCCCAATTGGCAAATTCAAGCTGCACTTGAGGGTCATTGGGGTACTTCTCAGCCGCCAGCCGAATCCATTTCTCAAACTCTTCCGCTTTGCCCGCTCGCTGCGACCACGCCGCAAGGATTGATTCTGGTGCAAGCGCCGTCGGCAAGTTCTCTCTTAACTCTTCCAGATATTTCTGACTTTCTGCGATGTTACCTTCGAGGAATTCCAATTCCGCACTCACGGCCATCACCTTCGGATTCTCGGGAATGCGTTTCCGTAGTTTTTCCAACAATTCGCGAGCGTCGGAAAAGCGTTCTTGCTTCATCGCAACGTCGATCATACCGTCAAGCACTTGCTGGACGTAAAACTCTTTCGCGGTTTTGCCGAGGGTCGGGCTATCAATCTTCCTGGAACATTTTTCGAACATCGCCAAAGCATCGGAAACTCGACCTTGATTGAGAGCCACTCGAGCAAATGCAGAAAACACGCCTGGATAATCGGGATACTTGACTGCGGCACTTTCCAGCAAAACTTGGCCAGATTGAACATCCTTTACGGCATAGCTCAGCGACGCCAGCAGCAAATCCGCCGGCGGGAAATCCGGATCGGCGGTGGCTTGTTCCTCAAGAATACGCCTTAGTTCGGCCCCGTCCTGTTTCTGAAACGCTTTCACCGCATCCTTGACTGCCTGCCTCTGTTTGGAATCCACTTCGAATTCACCAGGGATCATGTTGTCCAGTTCCTGAAAAAGCGCCTGGAAAATAATCTCATCGTCTGAAGATTTCGCTTGCGCCGCGGAGTTCGCATCGGGTGTTTGTAATCCCCCTTCCAATCCAGTCGTCGGCGTACCTAATTTTGGGGCAGCTCCACTTTTGCTTCCGTCGAGCGATTGTGGCGAGCGGAAATCGTCTTGATTCCTTGGCAGGCCCGGCACTTGTTGTGCTGAAACCACAACGCTGGATGCGACAAGCATCATCAAGGAGTTCATGAGAATATTTTTTAACATAAGAGCTTAGTACCTATTACTAAAAGTCACACCGAAAAAAGTCACACCGTTTGCTTCGAAAAATTAACCGCCTCAAGAATTTTTATCGTCGCATCCGATCGGTTCAGTACATAAAAATGCATGCCTGCAATGCCCTCGGATAACAAGCCTCCCGCTTGCTCGATGGCTTGTTCTACCCCCACCTGAAATTGCCATTCAGGCGAATCGTTCTCGGCAAGTCGTGAAACAAATGGCGCTGGCAATCGCGCGCCGCACAAGGAAGCGATTCGCTGAATTTGCCCCAGACTGATGACGGGCAACAGCCCCGGAATCACGGGAACTCGAATTCCCGCCGACTCGCATTGATCGCGAAACCGAAAAAAATCGGCGTTGTCGTAAAACAACTGAGTCACAATCACCTCCGCGCCGGCATCGACTTTTCGTTTCAAGTTTTCGAGATCGACTTCCATGCTCGGTGCCTCGCGATGTTTCTCGGGGTACCCGGCCACCAACACACCAAACTCTGGAAACTCGGTTCGAATCAGATCGACTAACTCGTTGGCGTAACGAAGCCCGCCGGTCGTCGCCTGGAACTGCGTCTCCCCCGCAGGAGGATCGCCTCGCAACGCAACAATAAAGTCGACACCCTGATCGCGAGCGGCTTGAAGGTAGCTGCGCAACTCATCAACGGTGCTTCCCACGACCGTCAGATTAGACGCCACTGGTACGCCAAACTTCTGCTTAACGCGACTGATGATTTCG
>JBGSKR010000500.1:0-3091 GCA_041741135.1 Mariniblastus sp. | reverse complement strand
CGCACATGTGAGATTCCTAGCGCAACAATGACGGTAACAAGCAAGAGTGTAAGGATCGAGAATGATTTCATTTGCAACCTCACTTCGATCGCAGAACTTAAATAATTCACCTACCAAAAGGTTGAATAATATCCTTATTCGGGGTTTTATTCAACCTGGGGCCGGATTTTCCAGGTTGAATAAAATGAATATTGGGGGTTTTATTCAACCTGCGAATCTAAATCACGGCGTTAATCTGGGTGATTTGGGTCAAGTCTTTTCTTTTCTGTAGCTTTGTGTTCAAATGTACACCTCCATGGGCGGTGCTAGGTTGCCCGCTTGATCGAGTCAGTTGTAGGGAGATGAACATGAGCCTTCAGAATTTTCATCGCGCCTTATTTGAGGCCAAGTATGGTAAGAACGACAAAAATTGGTTTCCTAAATGGTTGAAACGTTACGCAAGTTTCCTAAAAGAGCACCACCTGCCAAAGTCAAAACATGAGGATGCTTCTACAGTGGCCGACGAAGAGCTTCCGATCAACGTGGAACTGGCCGTTCGTTTCTGTAAAATTTTGTTGACCAGCAAAACGCCAGCTTGGCAACGCTTGCAAGCAGTGCGGGCATTGGAAGCCTATCAGGCTATCGTGCTTGGGATTCGCGACGCCACGTTTCATTCGATGAAAGTTAAACTCGGCGAGTTGGCTCATCGCGAGCGGCTTGATCGAAAAGAGAAAGCTTCCAGCGATCCAATCTCCGTCGAACGGGATCTGATAGGTAATATTGACACCCGCGAACCGATGGCAATTCAACAATTGCGGATCAAATTGCGGACCCACTATTTGGAAATATCGACCGAGAAGGCTTACGTCGGTTGGGTCAAACGCTTCATGATATTTTGCGGTTCGGAAAAATTAGAAAACTATGCGGAGCCAGAAATCAAACGCTTCCTGAGCGATATTGCCGTTCAGCAGCACTCGGCTCCGAGCACACAAAATCAAGCAAAATCGGCTCTCCTGTTTTTGTATCAAAAGGTGTTTGGTCGCGAACTCGAATTTTTGGATATCACGCCGTCAGACAAACCAGCACGCTTGCCAGTCGTGTTGAGTCGCGAAGAGATTGCCCAATTGAAACCAATGTTCCGAGGCACTCAGAAGCTGATGTTTGGTCTAATGTATGGAGCTGGTTTGCGTCATCGAGAGGTGCAACGATTGAGAGTCAAGGATGTCTGCTTTGATCAGGGGCATCTCGTGATCCGCACCCCCAAAGGCGGGGAAGACCGGATTACAGTGCTTCCTAATACCTGCCGCGAAGGACTGAGCGAACAACTCCAGTACGTTCGTCGTTTGCATGACCAAGATTTAGAAAACGGTTTCGGTAAGGTCTATCTACCTTTTGCTTTGTCCAGAAAGTACCCGAATGAAGATCGAAAAATCGGTTGGCAGTGGGTGTTCCCCAGCCACAAGATGTCAAAATCTCCGCGTGATGGAACTATCCGACGACATCATCTCAGTGAGGCTTTTTTCTCGAAGTGTTTTGCTAGAAATATCGCCAGTGCCAAGATCGTCAAAAACGCGGTGCCCCATTCACTTCGACACAGTTTTGCGACACACTTACTCGAAAGCGGTTCCGATATTCGTACCGTGCAAGAATTACTTGGCCACAAGGACGTCAAGACGACGATGATCTATTTGCACGTGATGAACAAGCCAGGGCTGGCGGTTAAAAGCCCGATTGATTCGTTACTTAATGAAGAAAGTTAATGAAGAAAGTTAGGCATGTGGAAAACGACTGAGGGAATCCGCACCTTGACCGGTGCCGAAGCTGAAAATCTTTGCGAGACGATTGGTGAATTGGTCGATGCCATTCGGGCGGTAAAGCTGGATGAAGAATTTAGCAAGAAGTCGAATGGCAAATCGACGATCGCTGGCGATGACGCGCTGACAGGCGACGCAGAAATGAACCCGCTTTCGGCGACGACAGGAGTTGGCCTTTTCGACCAACTCGCTTGGCAACAGCAGTTGGCGATGCTTTTGAAAGTGGCCCGCCCCCTACTCGATCCTTCCCTACCGCCTCCTCAACCATCCGCCTTGATGGATGCCACCGTGGCGGCAATCTATGCCCAAATGCTGATCGGCGTCGAGTACGAAATCGAAATGCAGCAAACTTCCCACGAATCGTTCGACGGAGATACGATCAGGCGGCAGGGAATCGCGGCCGCATTGAATGAATGGCGTGCCGATCCTGTTTGGCCAGACCCGGAGTGCGTGGTGATGGATGAATGGGATTGGGCAATCGGCGCGCTGCGGGATCGGATACTAGCCGACGAGGATTGGAACTTGAACGAATTAGTGTTGGATGCGCCACCCGACGCGGTCGACAATCTGAAAGCGCTAACGGGGGTTGCCAGAGATTATTTCGTCGATGTCCCGCCGGATCCCGATTTCCGAGCCCCACGTTCGGTGTGGGCTGATTTAGTGGAGCTTATTACGGGGTCTCGACCCAACGAAGCGGTTTTCGATCGTTAGCGGTGCTGGCCATCTCCGACGACGCTTGGGTTACTGCCCTATCTCCACATTTGTCTGTTGCTAAAGCCTGTAGCGCGACTTCGTTGGCTTGCAAAGCCTTCCCGCCCTGTTGCCGTCGGCACGGCACTTGTTTGGGGTACGCAGGTTGCTGCGAAAGACGGCATCGGCCAGTAGCTAAAAAAAAATCCCAAAGGCCCGGTCGCCCGCGCAGGCGACCGGGCAACGATGGAAGTCTTCGATCTTCCACTGGCGCCAGACCTAACGCCCGGTTGCGCTTGCAGGCGTTTTTGACATTTGACTACGCGACAGGAACCCCTCCAACGCTTCCGGGAATCGCTATTCATAACCTGCTCAAGTCGGTTGGGACACGGATGTGGTTTCACTTTCAGACATGACACCCATTCACGATTGGTAAACATTTCACCCGACACTCAACTCGCTGCTGAGCAAATTGAAACTTAGCTCATTATCGGTCGGCATGGTTCTCAGCCATCGAGTGAACTGATGCACCATCAATCCAGCGGCGATGCTGGCGGCGTAGATCGTGCTGCGAGATGTACAGGTGCCGGTCTGGGCTTCCGCTTGAG
>JBGSKR010000499.1:0-3717 GCA_041741135.1 Mariniblastus sp. | reverse complement strand
TGATCATGTAGGAAAGTTTGCATCTCAGAACCGTAACGGAGCGCAAACGCGCCACCAACGCCTCCCGACAAATTGAGGCTGGGATTCGCAGAGCAGAGCAAGCCGTCCGCCGGATGGTCAAGGATGTCGCCGTATTTGATTCGCCATCGGGTCATGCATCTTCAGTCCGGTAACGTCGGTATAACATTGATTCGAAGCGGTAGCATCCGCTATTCCGATTGATTATTAGGCCCTTCGATTGTCTCTCAGTTTAGTCAGAGCGATATGCAACGGATCATGCCCGATCATCCACATTCTAAGTTCCGCGGGGGATACCACCGAGCTCATTCTGTATTCTTCGGAGTTTAGCAAATCAGCCAACTGAGAAAGCGTCAATCCTGAGTTTAGTTTTTCAATGAGGTCGTCGAGTACTTCTGGCGGCGGAGCATTGGGGAACGCGACTGGGATCAATTCAGCAAACGGGTGTGCTTTGTTGCATTCGCATATTGACCAGCGGACGACACCACGATCCCGAGCCCATTCCTCCGCATCACGCTGATTTTTGAAAAATCGGCGTGACTGTTCAGTCTGATTACTTACTGAAACAGCGTATCGGACAAGTGGTTTCATTATATTGCGAGTGCAGAATTCCAACTCGATGTTCGAGCCATCCGGCAAAGTAGACTGCAACTTCCAAGATGCTGTCATCAAGATTCTCCCTTCAAACCGGATAACTTTCGAAAACGCATAAGAGTTAATTCAGCAGGATGCTTCCCCGCGTCGAGACCGCCACACCCAAACCAAGAGTATGATGCCTCCGACGAAGCCGCCAAGGTAGCTGGCGCTGTGTGCCCACAGGTTGATCAAAAAGGGAATGTGTTTATCTCGTGGCACGTTCTCAGCAATTGGGCCGACGAGCCAAACCCATTCCATCGACGCCGCAACATAACCAAAGAATCCAGCAAGCAGCGCAAGCATTGCACAACAAGCAAACAGAATCGCAATTGGCCGAAGCAAACTAGCGCCACTCAATTTTGGACGCGTTCCGATTCGCGAGACAGCTGCCAGAAGCACACCGAGCAACGCGCCAACCCACCAAGTTGCGACAATGCCCCACACGATACCAAGAATGGTTGGATCATCGGTAGGCACGATCCGAGGATGTCCAATCGTAAAATACTCGACACAAATTCGGGCTGTGATCTGGTCGTGGATGATCCCATAGGTGATACAGGAAAAGATCGAGAGCAAAACGATGGCGAGCCATTGCATTTGGGGGAACCTGCGAAATAGTACGGCGACGATCAGCGAACGACTGAGGAACAGAGTAAGGATTCATTTTGCCAACCAGAGTCCGACAAAACGCGGAACCGATCCGAATTTTTTATACTCCGAGTTTAGCCCATCGCAAATAGTACGGCCAAGTGAAATTGTTACCGGAAATCTCTCGATCCGTAACTCGCGTGCATTTCTTTACTCGGCGCATTAAGGCTAAAACGACTGGAAGGCGTCGGTCTCGATTCGTGTTGGGTCGCTTGCGGACACAGCGATGTAGATGGGCGCTGCATCGCCAATACAATTGTTGGCAGTGGGTTCAAAGCCGATCTGCGCAAGGAACACCAAATCATTGTGGTCCAATGTATTGTCGTGGACCCAGGTTGGAAATCCGCCCAACCTAGACCGGAAATCGTTCCAGAAACCAAGTCGCTTGAGAGATGCATGGAAAGCCGCGACTGGATTCCGGAACTTAGAAGCCGCCTCGGCGATTGCAGGAAACGGCACCATGGACCAGGACGGGTAAGTCATGAATGTTTTTGCTCGCACTGCACATGGACGCACTCGGTAGTCGTCTGGGACGAGAGGAGCGGGGCGGGTAATAGGAATCGCTTTGCTAGGCGCCGCGTCTCGGTACGTCCGTACGATACAGCCACGCTCGGCATCGCCCATTTCGTTCTCGATAAGATCCCAACACAAGAATACTGTAAACAGGTCAAATGGGACGTCTGGTCGTTCGGGGCAGTCTTTGAAATTTACTTGGCAGACGAAGTCGTATGGACGTTCGTCTTCTGCGAGAGTCGGCCAAGTATCTCCCATTTCAAAGTAAGGATTTCCACCGAAGTGCGTCGCGGTGGGCGGAAAAACATGTTCCCGCAACACCGCCCTTTCCACCACCAGCGCCGTCGCGGGTTTCCCAGCGGCGCGAACGGCGGCATCAAGAGCGATCTTTTCCTGCTTCTTAAACCAGAACATTGCGACTACTTGGGGAGCCAGTAATTGGTGTCGAACAAGCGCGATTTTATTAGTGTAGGGAACGACTGACCCCATCTACAAACTCAACTCGGCGACTCAGCGTGCATCGGTTCGCCCGGCACTAATAAAAAATCGTCGGGTGCAAGTTCCCTGTATGAGCACGAAAATTGCTGATAGGACAGTGTACCAGATTTAAACCACCCACAATAAGTATTAGACGAACGCAACTGCGGGAAGGAGCCTGCGAATGTGTACGTAAGCACCGGCCTAGTCTCGCCGCCGGTCAGATTCACGATATCTTGCGCATCATATGCCGTAATGGAGAATATAGTATTCTCCTTCGGATTCGATAATTTTTTGAGCATACGCAGCAATCTGGCGCAGTTTCAATACGAAGTCATCACGATCAACTTTGAGTGCTTCGTATTTACCTTGGTCCATTGGATCGCCCTCGATCCATGTCCAACCGCCCGTCAGGATCAGTCTCTCCGGGCCGGCGGCAAACAGGTCTGCCCATGAACTGAAAACACGAGCCGCAGACAAAGCTCCCTCTGTATGGATCACAGTCGGTCCGTAAAAGCAGAGTCCGAAGTGGGGTTCATTTTTCGCTGGATTGTAGGTTGGAATCCATAACAAAGCGTCAGCTATGTAACGAATTAGATCGTCGTGAAGCCGAACGGCCCTCGCATCATTAATGAATTTCGAATAGTCCGAGAAGGCATGCTCGGTGCGGGAAATCAGCATGAAATCGTGATTTAGACCGGACATGGCGTCTCAAAGAAGTGGGATAAGGTATTGAAATCTACCAGGCCGCGCGAGGCTGATGGCTCAAGTTCGCATTGAACAATTGTCACGGAGCAAGTTGCCAATTTTATGCACCGCCTAAATCGTATTTGTTTTTTCCAAAAGTCACTCACTCCATTTTGCGTTTTGAAATTCATCTCGATTCGCAATCATCTCTTGCAGTGCTACCGCTACTTTTGAAACAGCAGGCGTTGTGTCGACTCGCTTAACCAACCATCTAAAAAAACTCGGTTCCGCAGTAACGAACATGCCAAAATCGATGATTCGTTGAAAATCGTTATCCGGCGATTGCGCAGTTGCATTTGTCTCGTATCCTTCGTCAAACACCGAGGCGTTATCCATCGGCCCGCATCCGATCCAAACGGGAAACTCGGCGTTCTTAGTGTAGACGATCCATCCCCAATCCTCGTGTGGCCTCAGACGACGCGCTCAAAGACGACGACGCAATCTCAGTCTAAATGCAGGAGCGGGTCCCATGTGCCCAACCCCAGCGACTTCTCCGGGCTCGGCCACTCGCTTGGCCACACCGCGAGCACACTTCCGTACAGAGGCAAGCCGTCTTGGATTTTGATCGCGTTGAGGAATTCGACACCCTGGATGTTTCTGATGGACTCGACAAATTCCCCAACGGTCTCATCATCCTCTTCGAAAATTAGCGGCTCGATGGCAATGCTTCCGTTCCTC
>JBGSKR010000498.1:0-1899 GCA_041741135.1 Mariniblastus sp. | reverse complement strand
AATCAAATATTGATCCGGCGAAGATTCTCGGTCGCTATATTTATCACCACCCAATATTCACTGCCACGCGAACACTTGCTCAGTCTCGTCACGCGGAGTTGATTAACACGAACCGCACGTCGTTTTGTGGAGCCTATTGGCGAAACGGATTTCACGAGGACGGTGTGGTGAGTGCATTGCGCGTCGTTCATGCGTTATCGACGGTGCCGCTGCAACGACTCAGTTGGAAGTAAAAGCAGGTTGGACGTGCCAGTCGGACCTTGAATATGCTCGGACAAGAATGTCCAAGCTACGCAGTGAAGCGATCCGTGAAGATGTTGAATGAAATTGTGAATCCTTAGAACCCATGAAACCCATGCCGACCAAGAGCTGTATTTACGAAGGCACAGTCGTGCATCGGCGAAACGAACCGGTGCCGCATCAGTTCAATTTTCGGCTGTTCATGATGTATCTCGATCTCGATGAATTGCCTCAGTTATTTGATCGCTATTGGCTGTGGTCTGCTCGACGTTTTAATCTAGCTTGGTTTCGACGACAGGACTTTTTGCGCGGCGTAAAAGTTACCGGAGAGAAAACGTTGGACGCACAGCAGCAGGACCGTTGTGCCACAACGGCGGCAAGCTTGAAAGAGTCGGTGTCTGCATTGATTTTTAGTCGCTTGGGCGCTTCCTTTACTGGCTCGATTCGCGTTCTTACTCACCTGCGTTATTTCGGTTACGCCATCAATCCGATTCGAGTTTACTATTGTTTTGATGGCGATGAGAAATTGGAATTTGTGGTCGCTGAGGTCACCAATACGCCTTGGCGAGAAACTCACTGCTATGTTTTTGATGTTCGCTCGCAGCAAGGCAAATCGGAATTGAAATTTGTTGCTGACAAGGCGTTGCACGTTTCACCGTTTATGCAAATGGAATACGAATACGGTTTTCGTTGTGATCAGCCGGAAGCCAGTTTGTACTTTCAAGTCGAGAATTTTTCAAAATCGGCTTCATTGAATCAGTTGGCTTCTTCAGATCGTCCGTTGGATTCTGAAAGTTCACCACAGCGGACACGTACTGCTTTCACTGCGTCGATGCAGCTTAAGCAAAAACCCATTTCTAGTTTTACGTTGGCCGGGATCCTCGTTTGCTATCCGTGGATGACTGCTAAGGTCGCGATCGGGATTTACTGGCAAGCGGTTCGATTGTGGTGGAAGCGAACACCGTTTTTTCCTCACCCAAAAACGATCTCACCTTGAACAGATTTAATCATTTATGAATCGATTAGACACAAGATCCAATTTATTGAAGTCAGCCGAGACGTCGAAGTCGGCGAAAGCCGTGAAGTCCTCAATGGGCTGGCGCGATCGCTGGGCGCGGAATCGGTTTGTCAATCTGTTGGCAAATCTGTCGGTGGGGCAGGTTACGTTGCTGACGTCAAACGGTCGCGAGGTTTTTGGAAGCATCGGTAATGGCAATCAACATCAGACGAATGGCGTACCAAGCGTTGCTGACGAATCTCTCGCATCATTAGCCGCCACCGTGACGATCCATTGCGAGGCCTTCTACCGAAAGTCACTCGCGGGCCCTGTTGCGATTGCCGATTCGTATGTCAAAGGCGATTGGGATTGCGATGATCTCACGGCGCTGATTCGCATCTTTCTGCAGAATCGTGCGGCGATTGATCGATCGCATCATTGGCGCGTGCGGCTGGCGAATTACGGATATCGAGTTTTTCATTGGTTGAATTCGAATACTCGTCGCGGCAGTTTGCGAAACATTCAGGCTCACTACGATCTGGGGAATGATTTTTATCGGTTGTGGCTCGATGAAACGATGGCCTATTCCAGTGGCGTTTTTCTTCATCCGGACATGACGCTGCAAGAAGCGTCCGAAGAAAAATTTGATCGCATTTGTCGCA
>JBGSKR010000497.1:0-1944 GCA_041741135.1 Mariniblastus sp. | reverse complement strand
TCAGTTCGACGCCATCGTCACGCACGCGACTGCACGATCCGAATCTCTATTAAGTGACTAGAAATTGAGCCTTGGTTCCCGCCACGCTTGCTGAATATTCAGATGAACAATTGCAAAGTTCTTGTAGCGATTTGAGGAAACGGGCTCAGATTGAGCGATCCGATTCGCATTGCGGACAACCACCCAGCTGAGATTCAGAATCGCGACTGTGCCACCGCGCCTGGCATAGTCATATTTAGAATGTTGCCGGTCACCAACGGCCGAATAAAACTTGTCATACTATACTCCTGAAAACTGGTCCCTCGTCGGACTTCGTTTACGGTCGTCCCAAGCACAGTTGCATTTTCCAAACTCTCAAGAAGTATTGCTGACCATCGCGAGTTAAGGTGGAATCGCACGGCAACGCCAATGCTCAGTAGAAGATAAATCGAATGAGTGATGAAAAGAATGAAGTCCCGCCTGATTTCACCCAATTGATCGACCGATTGGCTGACGAGTTCGAGGAAGAGTTTAAAGCCGGCAATAAGCCGCAAATCGAAGACTACCTAAAATCATGGCCTGAGATCCGCGCAGCTCTCTTGAGGGAGCTGCTTTTTCTAGAGATCGAAATGAAGCAGGCTGCGGGAGAGCAGCTTGTAAAGCAAGATTACCTAGATCGTTTTCCTGGTGATTGCGAGATTGCAGATATAGTTTTGCCGCAACTAGTTCTGGACGAAACGCACGAGACGGATAACGCAAATATACCTGCGAAAAGCGCAGCGGTACCAAGAATGATAGGACGGTACTTTATCGAACGGGAGCTCGGGTCAGGAGGCTTTGGAGTTGTGTACCTCGCACAAGACTCTGAATTAGATCGTTCTGTTGCGTTGAAAGTCCCAAGGCTCGATCGATTTCATTCTAACGAAGATGTCGCTATTTTCACCAGTGAAGCTCGTGTGGCGGCACAACTTAAACATCCGTCGCTTGTGACTGTTTTTGACATCCAGGTCGAGAACGGACAGCCCTACATAGTTCAGGAATTCATTGACGGAGAGAACCTAGCGACCATCATTCGAGATGAAGGCCCCTTGCCGCTGGCTGCCGCTGCGCTAATCGTTATCGACGTAGCCGAAGGATTGCAACACGTTCATGCTAACGGATATCAACATCTCGATGTCAAGCCACAGAACATCATGATCTCGCGACTAGGGAAAGCTGTGCTTACTGATTTTGGGTTGGCTGTATCAGATGAAGAAAAGTGGGAGTGTGGTAGTCGTGGAACTGTGATCTACATGGCGCCAGAACAACTAAGATCCGAGTCCGGTCAGTTGGACGGACGCACCGACATTTGGAGTCTCGGCGTCGTGTTTTACGAAATGCTCACAAAGAAACGTCCGTTCCAAGGCGGCATTGGACCGAAGCAATTCGACAATCTCATTCACTCCATACTTGATGTTCAACCGAAGCCCCCGAGCCAATGGCAACCGAATTTGCCGAAGGAAGTAGACAAGATTTGCCTGCGATGCCTCGAGAAACGCATTGAAGGCCGCTACCAATCGGCGGCGGAATTCGTTAACGACGTGCGGGCTCATATCCCTCTTCAAAACAACGCCACGGGTGCCTCACAAGATTCACTTGAGGACAAGTCTATGGAAAGGCGTCGCGATTTCGTGGCGACAGAATGTGTTGTGGTTGCAATAGCTGTGACCGGTCTAATTCTAGTAATCCTAGGATTTAGTCCTAGGAGATTTCGGGATTTGATCGTCGATATCCTACTGAACAGTTCACGCAAGCGCAAGTAACATCCGAGCCGAATACTCTTATTAAGCATCGAGCGGGAAATAACTGTCCGATTCGCGTTATCCGTAGCGAAAGTCATTTCCTGCACGATGCGACGCCTATTGAAAAAGTTAAAATGAGAAGTGAAAAATGCAAATTGATTCGAAATGGGGGCTGTTTGGGATG
>JBGSKR010000496.1:0-4365 GCA_041741135.1 Mariniblastus sp. | reverse complement strand
AGCAGCGTCGCTAAAATCATCCACAAATTTCCGAAACGCGAGGTCTTGATGCACAACAGTCGCTGGCTGCAACACGACTACGAGACGGATGTATTGAGTTTTCTGCTTGAGTATGACGACAACCGTGGATTATTGTCAGGGCAGTTAATTGTGAGTACGGACACTGCGGAGTCCGTGGCGACAGAACTAGGAATGACGATGGAGCAGGAACTACTGTTGTACATCATTCATGGAACGCTGCACTTAGTTGGACTTGATGACAAAACGGACACGGCAGCCAGCGAGATGCGAGCGGCGGAACAAGAATATCTTCAGCGGTTGGGCGTCGATTATCATTGGCCAACTAGCGAATCTGAGTACCCAGAAAGGGCGGCAGAATGAGCCCTCAATGGCAGGTAGGGCTGATGCTGCTCGGACTCGCAGGAGTGATGTTCTCCGCGAGTGCAGTCCGAGTTCTTGGCGAAATCGCTTGGCATGAACTTGAAGAACGTTGCAAGCAAAAACGTCGCGTGGAACTGTTTGGACAAATCTTTGAGTTGCGAGAAGAGATGCAACTTGGAGCCGAGATCTTTCATAGTCTTTCGACCGCATTCTTTGCTGTGTTCACGCTCAGTTGGCTTACTCAATCGCGGTTGTTGTCGGATTTTGCCACCGCTGAATTCGCGACGGTGATTGTATTGATCGCTTTTATGCTGATCTTTGCGAGTAGCCTGATTCCGTGGGCAATCGCACGAGTCGCTGCCGTCGAGTTTCTTTTTCATTCGTGGCGCTGCTGGTCGATCGTTTCCATCTTGGCATGGCCGCTCATGGTTTGTGGCCGAATCATGGAACAAATTTTTGCCCGTGCCAGTGGTCAACCTGAACATCACGAGGACGATGAGGAGGAAGCTTTCGAGGACGAAATTCTATCGATGGTCTCCGAAGGCGAACGCGATGGTTACATCGAATCGGAAGCCCGAGACATGATCGAAGGTGTGATGGAACTGGATGATTCCGATGTTCGTTCCGTGATGACATCTCGATCGCGTGTCGATGCCATGGAACTCGGAACGACTTGGGAAGACATGATCAATCATGTCGTCGAATCGGGGAGGACTCGGATTCCCGTTTATGACGAAAAGATTGATAACATCGTCGGTTTACTCTACGCGAAAGATTTGTTGCGTGAATCGCTTCGAAATGAATCAAAACGGCGTCCGCTGCAGAAACTTTTGCGAGCTCCCTTGTTCGTTCCCGAGCAAACACGACTCGATGAAATGCTCAGCCAGTTTCTACACGCACGAACTCATATGGCCATTGTGCAAGATGAGTATGGAGGACTGGCGGGAGTCGTGACCATCGAAGACGTGCTGGAGGAAATCGTTGGTGAAATTGTCGATGAAACCGATAAAGATCGAAACGAAGACATCACGATTCTCAATTCCGAGCAAGCCGATGTCGAAGGTTCAGTGTACATTTATCGATTGAATGAAATGCTGGGGCTGGAACTCCCAGACGAAGAGAATTTTGATACGGTTTCCGGATTGATTATGCACCACCTTCAAGAAATTCCGCGACCTGGTCATGAATTAGTCATTGGCAACGTGCAGTTCAATATTCAGGAAGCGACCCGCCGTCAAATTCAATCGGTTCGCGTTACGCGTTTGGATGATGACCATTCGACGTAGGTCAATGTAGCTTGGACACTCTTTGCCGAGCACAAACTGCCGTAGCTTGGACATTCCTATCCGAGCATCCCTCAGATCGACGGACAGGAATGTCCATCGTACTTCACCTTCGAAATCGCCGAAGCAAATCTCACTTCTCGCGATCACGACCGATCAAGGCGATGCTTTGCGTTACCGCAAAGCCGATTACCATCAGGCCCGCTGACAAAATCACTTGTGTCGGCGTGGGAGTGAAGAGCTCGATCAGCCAGTCTTTCTTTTCGATCGTCCCGATCAATTCTGGGGTAACGGTTTGTGATTTGATTACATCACCAACTTGTGGCGCCACGCCCTGTTTGAAAGGCCACAGTCCAAATACGGAACCTATCAACAAACCCAATAGCACGCCCAAAGTTGCCTCGCGAAAACGATGCAGCAGCCACTTGAGCAAGTTCCCCACGATCACCACGCCAGCGACAACGCCCAGCCCAACCGGTAGCAAAACTGTCACTGCCTGCTCCATCGCTGCCGCGATATCCCGTGATTTGAGCGCCTCTTTGAACTGGTCAACCGCTGACAGGATTGGCACATACTGCCCCATCAGCAACAGCAGATAGCCTCCCGAAATGCCTGGCAGAATCATCGCGCTTGCTCCGGCAAGACCGCCGATAAAAAACATCAAAGGACCCGACTGCCCCGAACCAACGACGCCATAGAATTCTAATGCTGCAAGCGCAATCATCGCTACGAATCCAGCTACCGCACCACCAATCAGCCCCGGGCTGGTCGATTTCGCCAATTTCCAAACGACCGGCAATCCACCGAGTGTCAGCCCAATAAACAGACTGTACATGACCCAACGATAGTCCAGAACCAAGTCTTTGAGTGACCCGGCAAGCAACAAAATGCTCACTCCCGACGCCGCGATAACACAGCTCAAGGTCAACACCGACCGATAGCGAAATCGAAATCGACTTAAGTCAGAAATCGATTCAATGAACATCGGATAAACACCGGCCACCAACAACATCGTGCCACCGCTAATTCCGGGCACCAAGTTTGCCAAGCCCATCAACACGCCACCACACAAACTGCGAACGGCGAGCACACGAGCCGACAACGGACTGGAACTGGCAGTTGGTTCGGACTGATTTTCAGGATTTTCGAGCATGCGAGAGCGACAATCAAATGGGAGTGGGAGATAGGTTTTAAACTGTTAGATCGGAATTTAGGCACGATGGAGGCCAATATTCTACCCCAAAGCCCGAAGTGTCCCTAATCTTTCAGATATGGCCCATGCTTCTGTGCAGGATACAGATAGTGCTAGCATGTGATGAAATCTTTATTTGTCTTCGCTCACTTACCCACGGGTTTCCGATTTTATTGTGGAGATTTGACGCAACCATGATAGATTGACAGAGGCTGAGTTTCCGATAGGAAAGAAAGAAATCCGCATCTTGATCTAACATCGACCGATGAACATCAATTCGACGAAAATCGGAGTGAACAATCTCTCTGCGCAGGTTACCCAAGTCGACATTTCGGCACCCGCCAAAATTAACGTGTTTTTGGAACTGTTGGGAAAACGCGATGACGGATATCACGAGATCGAAACAATCATGACTACCGTCGGTATTTATGATCAATTGCGGTTTATTCTTCGAAATGACGATCAGATTAATCTGAAGATTACGAAATCAGCGGACACAAATTCGGTTCCAGGGGTGTTGCCGTCGGATACGATTCCTACAGACGGACGGAACTTGATTGTGCGAGCTCTAGAGCTTTTGCGAAATAGTTTAGCCTCGTTCGATTGGCCGATGGGGTCAACAGGTCAAGTTCCCTCGCGACCGGTACGGCTGGGGTGCGATGTGATTTTGAGAAAGCGAATTCCATCGGCGGCGGGCTTGGGGGGAGCCTCAGGCAATGCGGTGGCAGCGCTTGTTGGTGGATGCGCGATATGGAATTTGAAGTTGCCCGAGGAAGCACTGTTTGAACTCGCAGCGAAACTTGGCAGCGATGTTCCGTTTTTTTTGTCTGGAGGCAGTTGTCTTTGTCGCGGTCGAGGAGAGAGGGTTGAGTCGGTATCGGCGCCCGCAGGAATGCCAGTAGTGATTGCCGCACCGCCTTTCGGATTGTCAACCGCCAACGTGTTTGCGAATGTTCGATTGCAGAAGGAAAAACGCAGCGTGGGGCCGGCGTTGCGAAGTGTCGTTACTGGATCGCCGACAAAAATCGCCGGCAGCCTATTCAACAGACTTCAGGAAACCGCGTTGGAGATTAACCCACAATTGGCATTGTTGGCAGATGCTTTTTGTGAAACTGGCTGCTTAAATCACCAGATGAGTGGGAGCGGATCGGCGTGGTTTGGCGTTTTCCCTACTCACCGCGCCGCCCAAATAGCAGCCCAGGTCTTGTCACAGCGTCTGCCCGAGGTAAGGATTTTTTGCACAAAAACAATCAGTCATTCAATGATCCGATCGCCGTTAGTGGTTGGTCAGTGACTGAATCAGGAGGTAAGCGGTGAAAATCACAGAAGTCAGAATCAAACTTATGGAAGGTTCATCAGACCGCTTGCGCGGATTTTGTAGCGTGACATTTGACGATTGCTTTGTCGTTCGTGATCTGAAGATCATACAAGGAAACCATGGGCCTTTCGTCGCCATGCCTAGTCGCAAACTGACGGCGAACTGCTCTCAATGTCGCACCAAGAATCATC
>JBGSKR010000495.1:0-3647 GCA_041741135.1 Mariniblastus sp. | reverse complement strand
TGTGGCTGATTTTTTGATTCTCGATCGAAATTTTCCGAGGGCGATGCATTTCAGTGTAATGCGGGCGCAAGATTCGTTGAGACATATCACTGGCAGCGAACCTGGCACTTTTTCTAATCTTTCTGAGCAAAAAATGGGGCGATGTTGTTCGACGCTGAACTATACTGCAATTCAAGACATCATCCGTACCGGTTTGCACGAGTACATCGACGGTTTTCAAACTCAAATCAATGAAATTGGGTTGGCGATCCACGATGACTTTTTCACGTCCAAACGTTTTCAGTCGCCTCCGGCAAGCGGATCAAACGACGACCCTCGTCGATACGGACGGGTGCCTTTTGCGCCGCCGAATTTCCAACAAACTCAGTCCCAAGATCAAACATGATCCGCGTTGCGCTCAATCACAAAACTTTTTACACCTACGATCGCCCCGTTGAGCTTGGCCCACAAGTCATTCGTTTGCGGCCAGCGCCGCATTGCCGAACGCCGATTTGCAGTTACTCACTCTCAGTTAAGCCGACTGACAATTTTCTGAATTGGCAACAAGACCCTCACAGTAATTTTCTCGCGCGAATGGTGTTCCACCAACCCGCTCGCGAGTTGCACATTGAAGTCGATTTGATCGCCGAAATGACGGTCATCAATCCGTTCGACTTTTTTCTAGAACCTAGTGCTGCCGAGTTTCCTTTCATTTACGATGCCGCGTTGGCTAAAGATTTGCTACCGTTTCTTGATACGCCTCCCGCTGGACCGCTGCTTTCAAATCTTGTGCAAGAATTTTCCGGTCGGCATCAAAAAACGATTGATTTTCTGGTCGAACTTAATCAACGAGTTCAACAAAAAGTTGGCTATACGATTCGACTTGAGCCGGGCGTGCAAGAAGCCGAAGCGACTTTGGAAATGGCCAGTGGTTCGTGCCGTGATAGCGCATGGTTGTTGGTTCAAGTCTTACGAAACTTGGGGCTGGCCGCTCGCTTTGTTTCCGGGTATCTGATTCAGTTGAAACCCGATCTCAAATCACTTGATGGGCCTTCGGGAACGGAAGTCGATTTTACAGACTTGCACGCTTGGGCCGAAGTTTTCCTACCTGGTGCCGGATGGATCGGGATGGATCCCACCTCCGGATTATTCGCTGGCGAGGGCCACATTCCATTGGCCTGTACTCCTGCGCCAACGAACGCCGCGCCGGTTAGTGGCAATCTCAGCGAATGCGAAGTTCAGTTTCATCACGAGATGACCATCACGCGGATTTACGAAGACCCGCGAGTGACGAAACCTTACTCGGATGAGCAATGGGAAAAAATTCAATCGGTAGGTGAAGTCGTCGATCAGCGTCTGAATGCCGGTGATGTGCGTTTGACAATGGGAGGCGAGCCAACCTTTGTGTCGATTGACGATGTTGAGGGTGACGAATGGAAGACAGCGGCGGTTGGACCAACTAAACGAAAACTTGCGGCCAATCTGCTTAATCGTTTGCAAGATCGTTTTGCTAACGGCGGCTTGTTTCATGTCGGTCAAGGCAAATGGTACCCTGGGGAACCGCTGCCTCGCTGGGCGCTGACCGTATTATGGCGGATCGATGGGCAGCCCATTTGGCAAAACCCAAAATTGCTTGCTAATCCAGAGCATGACTATGGGCACTCATTCGGACAAGCTCAACGTTTTGCGAACTCGCTTTCGAAACGACTGGGATTAGATTCAGGCTTTGTGCAGTCGGCTTACGAAAATCTTTTGCATTATTTGTCGCTTGAACAACAACTACCGGTCGGCATCAATGTGCTGGACGCAGACCTTGATGATCCGGAAGAACGCAACCGATTGGCTCGCGTTTTCGGGAATGGATTGAACAATCCAGTTGGCTGCTTGTTGCCGCTGGCACATCGTCAAACCGAACAAGGTGAACGATGGATTAGTGGATTGTGGCCTGTCCGCAGCGAGCGATTGCAGTTGCTGCCCGGTGATTCTCCAATGGGATTGCGATTGCCGCTTGATTCGCTTCCGGCTCTGAACCGCGACGAGATTCCGTTTGCGGCGTTTACTCCGTTTGATTCCGCTCCGCCAATTGAAGTTTACGATCAACTGCGTCAGCAAATCTCGGCACGAGATTCGTCGATGCCCGTTCCGCAGCAATTTAGAAATCAACAACTTCAATCAGTCGGTGCCCACAGCGAGTCGTTCGTCGATTACGAAGCTCATCCTGATGGTCACGTTAGTGGTCAGTCGAATGGAAGCGGTAATGGCCACGGCGACGGCCACTTAAACGGCCACTCTAATGACCAGTTTCGTTCGTTCGACGATGCAAGCTTCATCACGGATCATAACCTCGAAGCTTATCAGCCGACATCGATCATTCGAACGGCCATGTGCTTCGAGACACGAGTCGGAAAAGTTCACGTCTTCATGCCGCCCGTCGAACGTCTCGAAAGTTACCTTGAATTGGTGGCTGCTATCGAGGACACGGCGAGTGAATTAAATGTGCCAGTCATCGTCGAGGGCTATTTGCCGCCCGTCGATTACCGAGTGCGACACATCAAAGTCACTCCCGATCCCGGCGTGATTGAAGTCAACGTGCAACCAGCCCATAGCTGGGCCGATTTGGTCGACATCACTCGCTACCTCTACGAAGACGCCAGACTATCAAGATTGGGAACCGAAAAGTTTGACACCGATGGTCAGCACACTGGCACGGGTGGTGGTAACCATATCGTGATGGGTGCGCTTCGACCGAGCGATAGTCCGTTTTTGCGTCGCCCAGATTTACTCCGCAGTCTGGTTGGCTATTGGCACAATCATCCGTCGTTGTCCTATCTGTTTTCGGGCCGCTTTATTGGCCCAACCAGTCAGGCTCCGCGTGTCGATGAAGGACGACTCGATGCGACTTACGAATTGCAGATCGCGTTTGAACAAATTCGAAATGATCGTGATTGCCCGCCGTGGTTGGTGGATCGAGTATTCCGACATTTGCTGGTCGATTTGACTGGCAACACGCATCGCTCAGAATTCTGTATTGATAAACTATATTCGCCGGACAGCTCAACCGGTCGTCTTGGTTTGGTCGAATTTCGTGCTTTTGAGATGCCGCCGCATTGGCAAATGAGTTTGGCTCAGCAATTGTTGCTGCGTTCGTTGGTTGCTCGTTTTTGGGATCAGCCGTACACCGACTCCTTGGTTGACTGGCACACTTCGATTCATGATCGCTGGATGTTGCCGCACTTTGTTCAGCACGATTTCGATGACGTGATCGAGCAAACGGCTGCCGCAGGAATCAAGCTGGAAGTCGATTGGTTCGCGCCTCACTTCGAATTTCGATTTCCGTTAATTGGTGCCGTTCATCAGCGTGGCATTGATGTTCAATTTCGAACGGCAATCGAACCTTGGTATGTTTTAGGCGAAGAACCAGCCGGTGGTGCGACCGCACGCTATGTCGATTCGTCCGTCGAACGCATGGAAGTCAAAGTCCGTGGGATGTCGGATGATCGATATGTGATCACTTGCAACGGGCGACGGGTTCCATTGCATCCAACCGGCACCGAAGGCGAGTACGTCGCGGGCGTGCGATACCGAGCTTGGCAGCCACCAAATTGTCTGCATCCAACCATTCCGGTAGACGAACCGTTAATCTTTGACATCATCGATACGTGGAATGG
>JBGSKR010000494.1:0-3780 GCA_041741135.1 Mariniblastus sp. | reverse complement strand
GAAATCACCCGTGAGCCTTCATCGGCTGGCGTGAAGCTTTATGGCCCGTTCGCCAGTGTGACCAGTTTGCGTGGTGCCTTGCAGGTACTGCAACGCATTTTCAAATTCCGCACTTGCTCGTTGGACATCGAAGCCAACGATGACCGCTGGCGTTGGTTCCGTCCGTGCTTGCTGGCCAACATTAAACAATGCACGGCACCCTGCAATTTACGAATTTCTAAAGAAGAATATCGCAAGGACATTAAACGATTGCAAATGTTTTTGGCTGGCAACAAGACCAAGCTGATCAAACAGATGCGAGACGAAATGTTGGCGATGTCCAAAGAACTGGCTTTCGAAAAAGCGGCAAAACTTCGCGATGAAATTGAAATGCTCGAATCGCTTGATCGTCGCGGCGAACTTGACACTCACGCCCAGCCGGAAGTGTTTTACGTCGACCCGAAGAAGGGTTTGGCGGGGCTGAAACAGGTTTTAAAACTTTCAGAGATGCCACGGTCGATCGAGGGCGTTGACATCGCCCATCTTGGTGGCGGAGAAACGGTCGCCAGCCTCGTCAAGTTCATCGATGGCTTGCCGTTCAAACCAGGCTATCGAAGGTACAAGATTCAGGGTGTCAAAGGCATCGACGATTTTCGCAGTATTCACGAGGTCGTCTCGCGGCGCTTCAAGCGATTGCATGATGACCAAGACGCCTTTCCCGATATTCTGTTGATCGATGGCGGCAAAGGGCCGTTGAGTAGTGCGGTTGCGGCGTTTGAAGAACTCGAGATCGAACCGCCCGTGTTGATATCACTGGCGAAAAAAAATGAAGAGATTTATCGTCCTGATGAGTCCGAACCCATCCGTCTCAGCCGTCATTCGTTTTCACTGCGGCTGTTGCAATATGTTCGTGACGAGGCTCACCGATTCGCGCAACATTATCATCACATCCTTCGCGACAAATCCCAGTTCGATTGATGTTCCATCACTTCCAATCTCTGCATTATCGTCATCAAGGCGAGCGGCAGATTTGGTTTCAACGATCGTAATGTAATTCGTGAGAATTTGCTCGCGAGAAAAGGAACTCTGGCGAGTCCTACAACGGTTAATTAAATTTTGCCGCTCGCCTAAAAAGCAGATCGTTATTCCGCTGGAGCCTCACGACGGAAAACAGCCACAATGTCTTCGGCGGGCACCACGAACAGTTGATTGTCCGATTCAAAATCAACCGGAATCGCATTCTTCGGATGAAACAGGACTTTGTCGTATTGTCTCAAGGGTAAATCTTCATCGCGTTCGATTGCCGCAGAAATGGTGACAATTCGGCCGGTGATCGTGGGGATTTCAGCGGCATCTGGCAGTGCGATTCCGCCCTTAGTTTCTTTTTTCGGTTCGTCTTTACGAACCAAGACTCTTAAGCCGATCGGTTCGACATACTCAAAGGTTGGCTTACGACCGCTCTTACTGTCTGGCTTTTTCGCCATTCCTACATCCCCAATATTCAAAAAATTACAACCATTTCTATCGCTCAATCCTCTATTATGGCGATTATTGGCGCCGGGTCGAGGGATATTGCTCGCTGCGTTACTCAGAATTCATTCCCCTGCAAATGTTAGTCATATTTTGTCGAAGATTCGCAGCTGGAAAAATTTCGGATTTGTCCCATTTGCCTAGATTTGGCATCGGAGGCGTTTAAAAATACAATGATCAGTTTGATTTCGGTCTTCGGTGGTTCGTCAGGCTCGTCTTTTTTGTGTATTGGAGGCTGCGATGTTGTTCAACGAACAGAAAACATTTGGGTTTTGCCCGATGTGCATGCAGAACGTGGAACACACTCGCAAGTTCTCTTCACTGCTTTTGAATATCGCCGATCTTTTGACACTGCGAATTTTGAAACTACTTCGAATTGGGCCTTGGTATTGTTATCAATGCGAAGGCAAAAAGTTTTTTCTGCGGGGAATACGACGCGATTTCCCCTCGTTCAATCGCCACAACTCTCAAGTCACGTTTGACCACGCTTCCGCAAGTACAGAACCAATAGTTGATCAACCAACTCAAGAATCGGTGGGAAACTATCTGCGAGATGGACAGTCTCTTCTCATGCGAGAACAAAGAGCGACTCGGTATTCGCAAAAGTATCGCGATTCGACCGTGTCTCGTGTCTTGTCGGAACCCGCCTCCCTCCAACGAATTAGTCAAGAGTTGAACGTGTCGACCAGCGATGTGGTGGATTGGATTTCGGATTATGTGGATCGACAGCAGCAAACGATTCGAGACCTTCAACGGCGTTTGCGTTCGTTTGACCGAAATTTGAAAGCTGAGGAGGGAATGATGGAATCATCATCCGATATTGTGTTTAATGAAAACGGTGATCAGGTAATTGATGGACGTACCTTGCCCTAGTAAAATACGTTCTTTCAAACAACGTGCGGCCGAAGGCCTTGCAACACTTTATCCCGAAACAAAATGGACTTGAATCATGACAACGCCAACCGAAATGAAGTTTATTGAAATGACTGGCGCTCAGTTGGAAGTTGTCATCAATGACGGCGAGTTACATTCCAAAGATTTGGTAGCATCAGGCGTCAATCCCGATTCAATTGTTCGCGTCAATCAACAAGGTGACATCGAAGTCCGTCGCGTTAGCAAATGGGACGTGATCGGCGGATTGTTGGGAAATTTTGACGAACGAATTCGACAAACGACTGGCATGGATTGGGCGTAGTTCGAGACTGGATGGAGCGACGCTCGCCAGAGCGTGGTTTCCGCCGTCTGGCGACGGCAGCGACTGAGAAGTTACTTGCAACTTCCTGAGAGCGCACAACTGCCGCAACCACCGCTCGCGCATCCGCCTTCCTTCTCGCCGCAATTCGGCCCGCATCCTGAAGCGAGTGTCTCTGCGAACTTCTTAAAGCGGACCTTGCGCTCGTATTCCGCACCAAGCTGTTCGGTTAACGCTTCTAAAGTCGGGTCGACGTCACCAAGAAAGTAAAAGAAAACGGATTCTCCATCGAACAAATGCTCCACATCCACCAACGTCGCCGGCAACTGGTGATCTGAAATCAGCTTCTGGCACGCCAAAAAGGCTTTGTCTCGATAGCGGTCAAGTCGCTGAAGGATCAAATCGTCTTCCGCACCAACCAGTCGCAACACATCGCCGATTTTTTTTGATGCTACCGAGTCCGTGAGTTCGCACACCACGACACCACTCTCAAGACCCCGCTCGGTTCGACAAATGACGCGAGCATCGCGAGGATATCGATCAAAGCTTGGTGAATCGTATTGCCCGACGACTCCCATCAAGCCAATTTTTATGAGGTGAGGTAATCCCATGATGCATGCGCCTATTCTTTCGAATCAGTCGCCTTCTTTGAATCAGCGACTTTTTTAGGTTCCGCATCAAGGCCCTTGATCAAAATTAATTTCCCAGAAGGCGACTTCGATTCCGAGGCGGGCTCGCCAGAAAGTGTCACGTATAAATCGCCGTTCTCGGCAAACGTCAAAGCCGTCGGCGAATCCAAAGTCAGAATTTTTTCGGCGATGCATTTATCTTCGCCGTCTGCGACTAATTTCACGAGCGCTCCATTTGCTTTATCAGCCCAATTAAAATCCGTGGCGAACAGCCTGCCGCGTTTGGGGCCGTAAGCGATTCCGGTCAGGTCGTGAGTTCCCGTTTCAAACGACACCATAAATTTGTTTTTTTCGGGATCGTAGAAAGTCAGTACCGAATCAGCTCCGCCATCGAGTGTTCCCATTTGAGCGATTGCCAAATAGCCCTCGGGGCTGACGGCGATACCGGTC
>JBGSKR010000493.1:0-4140 GCA_041741135.1 Mariniblastus sp. | reverse complement strand
ACCGATGGCAGCGAATTGTCTGAGATGGCTCAAGAAGCCAGCGTCGTGCGACTGGTGAATGAGATTCTTTTGGAGGCGGTCGAATCTCGCACCAGCGACGTTCACGTGGAATCTCAAGCCGACGGACTCGTCATCCGCTACCGTATCGACGGCATTTTGCACACGCAGCCGGTTCCGCCCGAAATCAATCACTTCCGCGCCGCGATTATCAGCCGCCTCAAAATCATGGCGCGACTGAACATTGCTGAAAAACGCCTGCCCCAAGATGGTCGGATCAAGATTCGAGTCAAAGGTCGCGAAGTCGATGTTCGTGTTTCGGTGATTCCGATGATCCACGGCGAGGGACTGGTAATGAGAATTCTCGACAAAGGCTCAATGGTTTTTGATCTCAAAAGCCTGGGGATGTCGCAGGAGACATACGACCAATTTCGCAAACTGATTTCACTTCCTCACGGAATTATTCTGGTGACCGGACCAACGGGTTCCGGAAAAACGACCACGCTCTACAGTGCGTTGATCGAAATTAACGACGCGGCCACGAAAATCATTACGACCGAAGACCCCGTCGAGTATCAATTGCCGGGCATCAACCAGATTCAAGTTCACCCAAAAATTGGATTGACCTTTGCTCATTCACTGCGAAGTATTTTGCGGCACGACCCCGATGTGGTCTTGGTTGGCGAAATTCGCGATCTTGAAACGGCTGAGAATGCCATTCAAGCTTCCTTGACCGGACACCTCGTGTTCAGCACTTTGCACACCAACGATTCCGCTGGAGCATTCACTCGCATGGGCGATATGGGCGTCGAACCATTTCTGGTTTCCAGCACCGTTGAAGCAATTATGGCTCAACGTCTCGTTCGCCGCCTGTGTAAAAAATGCCGTCAGGAAGTCCAACCTTCGACGATTGAACTGCCGGACGATTTTCCCATCTCCGAATTGAACGATCGACCCATTTACCAATCGGTCGGTTGCCGAGAGTGCCGCCACGTCGGTTACACCGGACGGGTGGGTGTCTATGAATTGCTGGTCACCAACGACGAACTGAGACAACTAGCACATGACAAAGCAAGCACTTGGGAAATTAAAAAAACCGCCATCGCCAACGGCATGAAAACACTTCGAGATGATGGTTGGCAAAAAGTTCTCGTCGGTGAAACGTCGATTGAAGAAATTTTAAGAATCACCAAAGGAGACAGGAGAAGTTAGTTTTCAGTTTTCAGTTTTCAGTATTGGATATTGAAATTTAACATTTGAGAATTATAAAACTTTCTTTCATTTTCCACTGCCAACCGCCAACTTCTAACCGCCAACTTCTAACAGCCAACTTCTAACTGCCAACCGCCAACTATTTTCCCATGCCCGAATTTTCTTATACTGCCCGAAATCTTGCTGGTGATTTAATCACTGGCTCGCTGACCGCTGTAACGGAACGGGAAGCAGTATCGACACTGTCGGGGCAGTCGCTGTTTCCGCTGAAAATTACAGCCGAAAAAAAACGACAAGCGATCCGTTTTGGGCGCGGCATCAACGACCAAGCAATCGCCGTTTTTTACGAGCAACTTTCCTCGCTGATGAGCAATGGCGTGCCGATGATGCGCTCGCTGGCGATCCTCAAAGAACAAGCTCGCTCACCCGTTTTTCAAGCCGCACTCGAAGACGTAATTGCTCGTGTCGAAGACGGCGACTCGATCTCGGATGCATTCGCTAGACACCCAAAAATTTTCAGTGACATTGCCATCAATATGTCCCGCGCCGGTGCCGAAGGTGGCTTTCTGGAAGAGGCCCTCGACCGAGTCGCGAAATTTACCGAACAACAATCCGAACTTAAATCGCGTACCGTCGGTGCCTTGATCTATCCGGCAGTGCTCGCGACGATCGGTTCGACGATCGTGACGGTGCTGTTGATCTTTTTTGTTCCCAGTTTCGGCACGATGTTTGAACAAATGCGACAAATGGGTTCGCTGCCTTGGATCACAGATTGGTTACTAGATTTCAGTGGATTTTTACGAAACTGGGGCATTGTTTTCGTAGTACTAGCAGCAATGATTTACTTTGCCGTTCGTTACGCACTCAATACGCCCGAGGGAAAACGTCGGTGGGACTGGGCCAAAATCAAAATCCCCTTGTTCGGGCCAATTTTTTTAAATTTGGCGGTGGCAAGATTTTGTCGAGTTCTCGGCACGATGTTGAAAAATGGCGTGCCGATTTTGAAAGGTCTTGAGATCAGCCGCGATGCATCGGGAAATCGAATTCTTTCCGAAGCCATCGAAGCCGCTTCGGAAAACATTACCTCGGGAGAATCGCTGTCGGTTCCGCTCAGTCGATCCGGTCACTTTCCGCGTAACGTCACTGAGATGATCAGCGTCGCCGAAGAGTCTAACACGCTTGATACGGTGTTGATCAACATTGCGGATGGACTAGAAAAACAAACCTCCCGCCGATTGGACTTGATGGTCAAATTGGTCGAACCCCTGATGCTGTTGGTGATGGCGGCGATCATCATGGTTGTTGTCGTCGCCTTGCTATTGCCCATTATGAAAATGGGATCGGTCATGGGCTGATCCCCAGAACCCCAATTAACTATTTACGAACTTTAAATCCGGTTTTTTATCATGCTCAATCGTCGAATTTCTCTTAATCGTTGTCAGTCAAATCGCTCTCGCCGCTCCGCGTTTACGTTGTTGGAGCTGTTGCTGGTAATGGCAATCCTGGTTGTTCTTGCTTCGCTGTCCACATTTGCTTTTCTTAGTCTACGGGAAGGCTCGTTGCAGAAGTCGGCTTTTTTGGAAATCGAAGCACTGAAGGGATACTGTGAAGCTTACAAAATCAACGTAGGAACTTTTCCAACCAAACTGGAAGACTTGTACACCAACCCCAGCGGCATGACCAAAATGCAATGGGGCGGGCCGTACATGAATAAGCCGCCCCAAATGGATCCGTGGCAACAACCGTATCGTTATTCCGCTGACGACGCGAATAACATTGTGACGATCACTTCCAATGGCCCCGACCGTCAACCCGGCACTCAAGACGACGTTCCTCAGGCCGTAGCGCCATAATCGATCATTTCCCATGCGATCGCTACCGAAACAATCTGCCTTCACGCTGCTAGAGCTGATCCTTGTGATCGCGATTCTTGTGTTCGTCGGTGCGCTTGCGGTTCCCTCGCTGTATCAAACTTTTTCTCAGCAGACAATCGAAAAAAGCGCCGATCGCGTGCGCGTAGCAATGGGCAAAGCTCGTGTGCGAGCAATTGAAAGCGGTGACATCTATGCCGTGTTTTTTACCGAGGGCGGTTCCTGGTTCAATATCGCACCTTTCACCAGCGCCAAACAACAATCGTCACTCGCGGGCTCACGCGAGGAGTTCGCGCAGCAGAAATTGCAATCCGAACTCGAATCCGACTTGCTACCACGCGGAATTCGCTTCGCGGCCGGCACGGTTGCCATCGATGCCCGCGCGGCCGAATCATTGAGCAGTGAAAGCGGCACGGCTTCGATTCGCCCCATCTTGTTTTATCCGGACGGAACGTCTCAAGACGCTTCGATCATCTTGCAAAATGAAACCGGTCGCTTCGTCGAAATTCAACTCCGAGGTTTGACCGGACTTTCCTCCGTCATCCGACTCGCCGAGGAGCCAACCAACCGATGAATCGCAACGGGCTCTCACTGCTGGAAGTTATTCTCTCGATCGCCATCCTCGGGGTCTCCATGGCGGCGATCGGAAATCTGTTCAACCTCGGTTTGCGACATGCGCGACAAGCTCAACTGCGCAGCGATGCCAACATTTTGTGCGACACGAAAATGGCTGAACTGGTCGCCGGAGTGATTCCTGCCGAATCGACTGGCAACCAAACCATCGCCGAAAATCCGAACTGGGATTACTCGATTGACATTCAGAACTCGGAGCAAGTGGGGCTGTTGATCGCGACGGTGACGGTCAACCAAGTCTCATCGCAAAATGGTGCACCTACCAGCGGCCTATCCGGAAATCCCGTTTCGCTGTCCATCGTTCGCTTCCTTCCCGATCCCGACTACGAGCCGGAGGAATGATGAACGATTCTTACCATCAGCTTTGGCAGAAATCTTACGCGATGCCCGCGAGAGTTCCTGCACGCGCTTATAGTCTGCTCGAAGT
>JBGSKR010000492.1:0-8274 GCA_041741135.1 Mariniblastus sp. | reverse complement strand
GAAACGGTTCACGCTGAGCCAACATTTCGTACATCACCACGCCCATGCTGTAGATGTCCGTTCGCTCATCGATCAATCGATTCCCCACAATTTGTTCGGGCGACATATACAACGGCGTCCCACCTCGTTCGCCCTTGGTGTCTTCATCGCCTTCGTTGCACATCCCCCAGACTTTGGCTGCGCCCCAATCGATCAATGTCACTTCGCCGAACATTCCAACAATCACATTTTCCGGTTTCACGTCACGATGCATCACTCCACGGACGTGCGCGTAACTGAGAGCATCGCCGATTTGGGTAAAGATGCTGAGCAAACGATTCAAATCAAAAGTCTTTTCGATTTCCGGTTCTTGTTTCGAAAGTCCCACGATAATTTCGAACAGCGTTACACCTTCGATTTTCTTCATCGCAAAGAACCATTCGCCGGTCTCGGTTTGACCAAGTTCGTACAGCGGCACCGTGGCGGGATGTTGCAACTGAGCCGTGATGCGAGCCTCTCGAAGCAACCGTCGCAATTCGACATCGTCTTCTGAAAGCTCAGGGCGCAGCATCTTCAGCACCACACGACGCCCAAGATTGGTATCTTTGGCTGAAATTAAACGAGCTTTGCCCCCCTCGCGAAGTGGCTTCAGGTGAGTGTATTTCTTGAAGTCGTTCGAGATTTTCGGTGGTGGCTCGCCTTCCACATCGGAAACGAACACCATCGTCTGGTTTTCTTGCACGCTGATTCCTAAAAGAGTTAAATTGCTTTACGAACCGCTCTGCGGCAACTGTCGTAACGTTGTCGAACCGATCTCCAGTTCTGGAAATTCTTCGATCAAACCGGTATTGCTTTCGACCGGCGTAATTTCATTGAAGATTTTAGCAACTCGTTGCCATTTTGACCAATCGGCACGCAACAGCTTCATGCCAACTCCCAACCTTCCCTCAGCGGCCCAAGCTTGCAAGGTAGACAAATGAACGGGGCCAAACTCTTTTTTATCAGCGGTTCGAACAATCCAAGAATCATACAGTGGCTCGACTTCCCATTGTTTCAAAGTTTTTTCTGAGAGCTCGACACCGTTGCGAACGACTGTCGGGCGAGTTGGTCGTTTCAATGATTTTGGGAAACCAAGATAATTCGGCAACGGTTGTTTTCGATCAGCCAGCCACTGCAAGCCTCCCCGAAAATGCTCAGTGTTGGGATAGTCGGCAACCAGTTTGCGAAAATCTCGCTCGGCAATTTCAAACTTTTCCGCATGGATCGCGGCAATTGCACGAGCATACCGAGCGGCGGTCAGCGTGCGTTTATCCGATTTAAGCAAATCCATCACCGATGTGAAATCAGTCATCGCTGGCGCAGCGCGTCCCATCTCATAAAAGATCTTGCCGCGAGCAAAGACAATCTCAGCCAACTCACGCGGCTGCTCGAACCGATGCATGGCTTTTGTCAGCCAGATCAATGCGTACTCGTGACGATCCTGTTGCACCAAAACGGTGGAGCGTCCCGAATAGGCTTTTGCCAATTGGTCATTATGCGTGAGAGCCAACTCGAAATCTTCAATTGCCATCAAGGGCTGGTTGGTCCGCAAGTAGGCTTGTCCACGTTGAACCAATAAATCGAGCTGTTGTGGATTCAGCTCCAACGAACGAGTGAAGTCGTTGATCGCAGCCAGGTACTGCGCTAGATTAAAATGCGACGTACCACGTCGTCGATAGCTGATAGGGTTGGTCGGATCTTGCAAAATCGCTTTCTCGAAGGCGGCAATCACGGCCTGTTCGTCACCCATTTTCTGCAGCAACTCGCCCAGCAAAATATGGTAGCTCGGATGATGCGGTGCGATGCGAATGGCTTTTTCCAGATCGCGTTTGGCTCTCGCATGGTTGCCTTCCGCAAGGCGTACGATGGCGCGGCAGTAGCGCGCTTGATGATTATTTTTATTCGCCTCAAGGATGGTCGTAAAGTCTTTGATCGCCGATTCATGGTCTCCCATTCTCGTGAAGACTTGTCCCCGTCGAAGCAGCGTATCCACATCGCCCGGTTCGCGGCTAAGAGCAGTCGTGTAATCCACGATGGCTTCCGGGTCGTGTCCGATGAATTGATACGCCATCCCACGATTACGAAACAACTTCGCTTTCGTGACACCCCGTTTTTGCTGCCTTCGAAAAAATGCAATCGCCTTCTCAGCAATCGGTTTGCCCAACTTTTGATACTGTTCGGCAGCGGAAGGCCGCACCAGAATGGCTTGTTGCAGACCAAGGATTGCACTGGACCATTTTTCCAGACGCGAATAGACGGCGGCTTTCCAAATCCAACCACCTGCATGATTCGGTCGAAGCTGACACGACTTGTGAAACATCTTCAGCGATTGCTCGAAATCGCCAAGTTCGTAATGAGCGATTCCACACAGATAGAGATACTGGGCTCTCTCATCATTCGTTTCCGCCAAATCGATGCTGCGGAGATATTCCTGAATCGCGTTTCCATAGTCACCCATCTGGCTAAAAATCGACGCCAAAACAGAAAAAGCTTCGGCCTTTCGATTGTCCAACCGTACCGCGCGGCGGCATTCGGTCAGCGCTGCGTCGAGCCTTCCTTCTTCGAGATGAGCCTTGCTGCGAACTAAATAAATTTCAAAATTCGTCGAATCGACTTCGAGCGCTTGATCGAGATCTGCATGGGTTTTTTCGAATCGTCCCGCTGCTAACAACACCTTTGCTCGCTGTACCCAAGCGCGAACATCATCAGGATAAATTTCCAAATAACGAGTGTAATCTTGCAAGGCAAGACTTCGGTTACGAATCTCTTGATAACAATCGCCACGGAGAAGCAAGGCGATGCGATGGTTAGGTGCCTTCTCTAAAACACAATTTAGTTCATCAATCGCGGCAACATGGTCGCCCAACTTTCCACGCCAGCGTGCGCATTCAACCAACTCCCGAGGATCGTCGCCGGAAAGCTCGGTTAACTGATCAATGTCCAGTTTTGCCAGTCCGATGTTTTGCATCAGCAAATTTAATTTCGCTCGCTGTCGCAGCGCGGCCCGTTGGCATTCGATTTCACCGAGCATGCCTGCATCGCACAACTCACGAACATTGCTGACGATTTCATCATGCAGCAGCAACTCCGCTAAACCGACCGAGGCCCACGGATAACGCTCGTGCAGTTGGAGCGCGTGCTGAAAATCGCGTCCAGCTTTTTGATACTGCCCAGCCTTGAGATACATCCAACCTCGTTCAAAAAACAGATCGGCTGATTCATGGCCGGCCTGAATTCGTTCGCGAAAATATTCACTGGCCGTTTCGGAATAGGATTCCATCAACGCTAAATAGGGGTCACGTCCATCACCGGCGAGTTCGCACGCGCGATCCAGGTCGTCAAACGTCAGTCGCCATTTGTTTTGTTCGCCTCGAGCCGCGGCACGCCAAACAAAGGTTTGTGGTTCTTCCCATTCAAGGGAAATGGCTTCACTGCAATCATCCTCTGCGCGAACGAAGTCGCAATTTTTCAAATGGGTAAATCCACGCAGGGCATAACATTCGTCCAGACGCTCCTGCGGAGCCAGATCGATTGCTTGATTCAGCGTCTTCAAGGCCGTTTGGAACTCCTCTCTTTCGATCAACTGAATTGCATTTTGCAAGGCATTCTCGAACTGCTTGCTGGCACGAATCGTGGGCTCACTGGCCGGCTCGCGGTGTGGCACATCGGAAACAACGACAGCGGGCTGATTCTCAATCAAGCTCCAGCCGCATTTTTCGCAAACGACCGCGAAATCAGCCAGTCTATGTTTGCATCGTGGACATTGAGAAATCATTTTGAACGCGCCGAAGAAAAATTCATGCAATGGATTTGGAAAGGTTGAAACCAAATCCGTGGAATAAAGGAAGACCAGTTCACGAGCGGCAAGACTGAACCATTATCCATGGCACGAAGCCCATCGTCAACGATTTTCAGCTCAAACGAGCATGCGAGTCATGGAATTCGCGTTAATCACCATTAACTTTGGCGACTAGCTTGAAAATGAGGAGCACGAAAGTTCCGCCGAGTAAGAGCTCGCGGGGTCGAACTTTCGAAATTTGCTTAGTCGCCTCACTTGTTGCAAGGCTCCGCCCAGCAATTAGAGTCAAACGTTAAACAAGAAATGGCAAATGTCGCCATCTTGCATGACGTAGTTCTTGCCTTCAATTCGCAGTTTGCCAGCGGCGCGAATTTTGGCCTCGCTGCCGTACTCTTCCAAATCGGCCAGCGAATAAACTTCAGCGCGAATGAAGCCGCGTTCGAAATCGGTATGAATCACTCCAGCCGCTTGAGGGCCAGTCGCGCCAGCAGGAATCGTCCAAGCGCGGACCTCTTTCTCGCCCGCCGTGAAGTAGCTTTCCAGACCAAGAGTCTTATATGCCGCGCGAGCCAGAACTTCGAGAGCCGGTTCAGTCAGTCCGACCGCTTCCAACATTTCACCGCGCTCATCAACGGGCAATTCAGCAATTTCGGACTCGATTTTCGCACATACAGGCACGACACTTGCACCGACTTTCTCGGCATGAATGCGAACAGCGGTCACCAACGGTGATTTTCCTTCAAGATCGTCTTCAGCAACATTCGCGACATAAAGAATCGGCTTCAGCGTCATCAAGCCAAAACTTTTGATCGACTTTTTCTCGGCTTCGGTTAAATCAAGCGAGCGCAACGGATTCTCGGACTCCAGTTGAGTCAAACATTTATCGATGACATTCACCTGAGCGATGGCTTCCTTATTGCCCGAGCGAGCGTTCTTAGAAGCTTTGGTTTTTGCATTTTGAAGTTGTTCGATATCAGCGAACATCAACTCCATTTCGATGACTTCAATGTCCGAGACCGGATCGACATGCCCACTCACGTGAATCACATCGGGGTCTTCGAAGCAGCGAACGACTTGCATGATCGCGTCCACTTGGCGAATGTGACTGAGAAATTTATTACCCAGACCTTCACCTTCGCTTGCGCCTTTGACAATGCCAGCGATGTCAACCAACTTTAAAACAGCCGGTATGATTTTTTGTGGAACAATGTATTTCGTGATGCGCTGCAATCGATCATCGGGAACGGGAACAATTCCTTCGTTTGGCTCGATTGTGCAAAATGGATAGTTTTCACTTGCGGCGGCCCGAGAGGCCGTAAGTGCGTTAAAAAGAGTGCTTTTGCCAACGTTGGGCAATCCGACAATTCCGGCTTCCATGATTCGTTAAACCGTATGCCATTTCTTCGAGGATGCGCTCTGAAGAACCGCGTCACAAACTTTTTGCGTTTCCAAAGCATCGCGGAAAGTTGGACCGGCTGGCGTGCCGGTATCAAGTCCTTTGAGAAAATCCGCGACTTGATGAACAAACGAATGCTCGTAACCAATGTTCAATCCGGGCACCCACCAATTGCCCATGTAAGGATGATCGCCGTCGGAAACGTGAATGCTCTTCCAACCGCGCAAGTCACCTTGGTCAGCATAGTTGAAGTATTCAAGGCGATGCAAATCGTGCAAGTCCCATTTGAGCGACCCGTTCTCGCCATTGATTTCAAACGTGTACAGAGCTTTGTGTCCGCGTGCGTATCGCGTTGACTCGAACAGCCCGAGTGAGCCGTTTTCAAAATGGCAAAGGAAAGCACACGCGTCATCGATTTTGACTTCTTGCATGTTGCCCGTTTCTTGATGCTTCCGCTGTTTGATAAACGTTTCCGTCATCGCCGTCACATCGCTGATGCCACCATTCAGCCAAATCGCAGTATCGATGCAGTGCGCGAGCAAGTCACCGGTGACGCCACTTCCCGCCGTCGCGGCATCCAGTCGCCACAGCGCTGCTCCGCCCTGAGGAAGGTCGGCGGAAATCGTCCAGTCTTGCAGAAAGTTAGCGCGATAATGTAAAATCTTGCCCAGCTTTCCGATATCGATTATATTCTTCGCCAGCGTCACCGCAGGCACGCGACGATAGTTGTACCAAACCATATTCGCCACACCGGCGGCTTCCACAGCGGCACACATTGCTTCGCCTTCGACAGCGTCCATGGCGATGGGCTTTTCGCAGAGGATCATTTTTCCGGCGTTCGCTGCCGCGATCGAGATTTCCTTGTGCAGATGATTCGGGGTACAAATGTCGATCACGTCGATGTCGTCGCGAGCGATCAATTTCTTCCAATCGGTCTCGACAGATTCGTAACCCCAATTGTCGGCGAATTTTTGTACCGCCTCGGCATTGCGTGAACAAACGGCTTTACGAACCGGCTGATGTTCGGTATCGAAAAAATGGCTGACCGTGGCGTAAGCGTTGGAGTGGGTGCGCCCCATAAACCCGCAGCCAATGAGTCCGATATTAAGTGGTTTTTTCATGATTCTGTTTCTCGATTGTGAGGTAACGGTCTTCTGTTTTTGGTGGTAAGTCACTGGTCGGGCAGGAATGTCCAACCTTCGACTTAAAAAATTCGTAACCGTTCACGATATTTTGAAAAACGTCGAATATCGACATGGTTCGTAGCCGAAGTCGTGAGACTTCGGTTTTACCAGCTTGGTGAATTTCCGAACTCTCACGAGTCCGGCTACAATCCGTGAACGGTTACAAAAATTCTAATTCGCGTCGCGAACTTTTAGCATCGTGGCAAGGATCGTGTTCCAAGTCTCCGGATTCTCCAGCGTCGCATTGGGGAACATGCAACCATCCCAACAAATATGTTCGATGCCGCGTTGTGCGTAATCCTTCAACCAGTATTTCGAGCACTGCACCATGTCCAGTTTTCCGTTCGGATCATCAGCCCGACAATGCTTGCCAGTTTTATCATGCGAACCAGCGCCATGAACTTCGCCGTCGTTTTGAGCGACGTGAAAATCGATCGTCCAAGGTCGTAGTTTATCGGTCATCGTCTTGTAGGCCTGCCAAAACGCCTCGTCGCTGTAACCTTCGTGCAACAAAGCGTCTTCGGGCGCGTTGTAGCCCATCAGATACAAATAAGTGTGAGCCAAATCGGCTTGAAAACCAAGCGTTTCCGGCATACCGACTTCTTCCAACAGATTCAGCACCGTTTTCCAAGAGTGCATCCCCGCCCAGCAAATCTCTCCTTCAGCGGCCAATCGTTCGCCGTGATCGGCGGCAATTTTTGCGGCCTCGCGGAAAGTCGTCGCAATTTTTTTCGTGTTGGCCACTGCATCGGCTCGCCATTTGTCCACTCCAAACTCTGCGGAATCAATGCGAATCACGCCGTACTTTCGAATGCCGTGATCGTTAAAGACTTTCGCGATGCGACAGGCTTTGGTGACCGCCAATAAAAATTTATCGGTCGATTCGGAATCACCCATCGCACTATCGCCAACGGTTCCCGGCCAAACAGGAGCAACGAGCGAACCAACGACGAGATTTCGACTGGCGATTGTATCTGCGATCGCTTTCAGTTCGTCATCCGATGCATCCGGATCGGTGTGAGGCAAATAAAGAAAATAGTCGATGCCATCAAACTTCTGACCATCGACTTCAGCAGCGGCGGTTAAGTCCAGCATTTTTTCGAGGCTGATCGGCGGCTCTTGACCCTCGTCGTGGCCTTTACCGACCAAACCTGGCCACATCGCGTTATGAATTTTTAGTTTGCTCATCATCTAGTTTCCTATTTCGTAACCGTCCGTAAAAATGTCGCTAATCGACATGCCTCGTAGCCGAAGTCGTGAGACATGGTTCGTAGCCGAAGTCGTGAGACTTCGGTTTTGTCTGTTAGGTGAATTTCTGAACTCTCACGAGTCCGGCTACCGTCCGTGAACGGATACCCTATTTCAAAGTAATCGGCGAAGACGGTCAACAAAGTACGAAGGACAATTAAGTTGCATCGCCAATAGACGGCACGCTGTCCCAAGTGTTTGGCCCAAAATATCGAAGTCCGACCAATGGTTCGCTGCCCGTGTTTACAATTTCGACTCCGGCGGTTGCGGCTTCGTGAGAAATGAAAACTTCATCTTCGGTCGTTTGTCCATAGCGGATGATCACCGGCGTTTGCAAATTGAGCGGCCCCATACGACCAACTCCCTGCACCGTGACCCAACCACTAGCACCGTGATCTTTTAAGGTACATTTTGCACCGGGATCAATCGTAAGCTCACGCGCCGTAAACAATTGCTGGCCATCAACCGTTCCATAAACAATCCAGCGATCAACCCAACCACTTCCGCTGTCGGCAATGATTGGCGCTAGGAAATTGTTATCTTTGAAATTTGGATCAACGTTTCGTTCCCAGTCGAGCTGACCGATAATGAAATCGAGATCGTGATGCTTTTCGACTGGCATATCTTTG
>JBGSKR010000491.1:0-10167 GCA_041741135.1 Mariniblastus sp. | reverse complement strand
CCCGATAATATCAAATCCGTAGCCACCAAACCAACGCGATGATAAGATCAACTTACAGAAACTGGCGCTGTCCAGCTAAACGCCCGTCCGGATTTCGGTTAGAATCCACCGGCATTCTTGAAACTACTTCTCTGATCCGCTTCTGTTTTATTTGACGGCACAAACCCATGAAGGCTTTGGTAACCGGTGCAAACGGCTTTCTCGGCAGCTATCTCGTTCGATTGTTGCTCCAGCAAGGCCACGAAGTCACGGCAATGACGCGCCGCAAAGATGAACTGTTGTCGAGCATGGAATTGCGAGTTGTACACGGCGACGTCAGGGTTCTCGAGAATGTGCAGGCGGCGTGTGAGAAACAAGAAGTCGTGTTCCATACCGCGAGCGTTGCCGGCATCTGGGGCTCTTGGAAGCACTACCACAGCAACAATACAATTGGCACTAGAAACGTTGTCGAGGCTTGTCTTCAGTCGGATGTGCAAAAACTGGTTTACACGAGCACCCCCAGCGTCACGTTTGACGGCAATCATCAGATGAACGTCAATGAGACCGTGGGCTACTCAAAACGCTGGCTGTGCCACTATCCGCATTCTAAAGCGTTGGCTGAGCAGTGCGTGCTGCGAGCCGACGAGGACCCAGATTTAATGACGACCGCCCTGCGTCCGCATCTCATTTGGGGGCCGGGGGATCCTCATCTAATTCCACGTTTGCTCAAACGTGCCAAAGCGAGGCAACTTCGGCGAGTCGGTGACGGTACGAATCAGGTCGACACAATTTTCATCGAGAATGCGGCTCAAGCGCATATTCAAGCGGCGGAAGCGATGAAGCCGGGCTCGCCGGTTTGCGGAAGTGCCTACTTTATTTCGCAAGACGATCCGGTGAACTGTTGGGGTTGGATCAATGAGATTTTGGAGATGGCAGGCTTGCCTCGGATTAAGCAATCGATCTCGTATCATTGGGCCTATCGATTAGGCTATACACTAGAAACGTATCACGAGTTGTTCGATCTAGAGACCGAGCCACGAATGACGCGATTCTTGGCAGCACAATTGGCAAAGAGCCATTACTTCGATATCTCACGAGCCAAGAGAGATTTTGGTTACTACCCGAAAATTTCGATCGCAGAAGGCATGAGTCGACTGGGTGAGTCGCTCGGTACGATGCCCATTCATGAATAGACCGTCAAGTTTCGTTCCCTCAAGTGGCATAGGCTTCCGGCGTACGATCATCATGTCACTGGCTGGAAGCCTATGCCAAAGGCTTTGACTCGCCATAATAACTGCGCTCGGTTGCAAACATTAATGCCAGGCGGTAATTTCTTGAGTCAATAACTTCACGAAGATTCGGAACCAGAATGAATTCAACCGCCAGCCCTGAAACGCTTCCCGACTCACAACGCGTCGTTATCACTGGTGTTGGACTGACCGCACCCAACGGGAACGATATGGCGACGTATCGTAATGCCTTGCTCACTGGCGTCAGCGGTGTCCAGGACTATGAAATTCGCTACTTTGGGAAAACGCTTGCCGGTGTCTGCAATTTTGAGGTACAACGCCACCAGACCCGCAAAGACGCCCGACGCGGAACTCGCGCAGGCAGCATTGGTTGTTATTGTGCGCACGAAGCCCTGCTCGATTCTGGCATCGATTGGAAGAACACCGATACATCGATGGTTGGCGTATACATCGGCATTACCGAACACGGCAATGTCGAAACGGAAACTGAAATTCACGAGATCAGGCAATTTGATTATGACGTGAAGGTTTGGTCGCATCACCATAATCCACGCACCGTTGCCAACAACCCTGCCGGGGAGATTGCATTAAATCTGGGAATTACTGGCCCGCATTACACGATCGGAGCGGCTTGTGCGGCTGGCAACGCGGGCTTGATTCAAGGCGTGCAGATGCTGCGGCTGGGCGAATGCGATTTGGCACTTGCTGGAGGTGTTTCCGAGTCGATTCACACGTTTGGGATTTTCGCCGGTTTTGCCAGCCAGGGAGCACTTGCCACTAACGACAACCCAGCGGCTGCCTCGCGTCCATTTGATGAAAATCGCAACGGAATTGTCGTGGCCGAAGGAGGTTGTGTTTACACGCTCGAACGATTGTCCGACGCAAAAGTTCGATCGGCAAAAATTTATGGAGAAATTGTTGGTTACGCGATTAACACCGACGCGACCGATTTCGTGTTGCCGAATCCGGAACGCCAAGCTCAGTGCATGAACAAGGCTTTACGACGTGCTGGGATTTCTGCTCAGGATATTGATATCGTCAGCACTCACGCCACGGGCACCGGATTGGGCGATTCGCTCGAATGCGATGCTGTCCGCCGAGTCTTCGGGGATTGCCAAAAAACGTATATTAATAACACCAAGAGTTTTATCGGGCATACAATGGGAGCGGCTGGTGCAATTGAGTTAGCCGGAAATCTTCTTTCCTTTCAGGATCGAACCGTTCACCCTACCATTAACGTAGATGAACTCGATCCGGAATGTGCAATCCCGAATCTGGTCCTCAACGAGCCACTCGAAATTGGGCAAGTTGACTATATTTTGAACAACTCATTCGGTATGCTAGGAATCAATTCGGCTACTGTGATTAAACGCCTTTAAGCGGTAAAAATAGAGTTAATCTTCGCCAAGTTCATTACCAACCATTCACACGAAATAGCGCCGCAGAAACCTTGTTTCGCGGCTTAACTAGATAAAACGGAGTTAAGTATGTCACCTGAAGAAATCAAAAGCGTTATTCTCGACATTTTGGCCGACATTGCCCCCGACGAAGACTTGTCGGCACTCAAGGATGATGTCAATTTTCGCGATCAAATGGAACTTGACAGCATGGACTTTTTGGACATCGTGATGGAGCTGCGAAAACGATATCGCGTGCAAGTTCCCGAAGAGGATTACACTCAGCTTGCCTCCATGGACAGTACGGTCAATTATCTGAAGCCGAAAATGGCCGATTGCGTCGCAAGTTAGATATCGTCACTTAGCCCAACGTTTGCTTTCAGCAAGTCGTTCCAAGTTTTACTCAGCGATTCGAGCGCTACCTCACCAGGAACGGCTTGCCACCGCCCTGTATTGTTGTCCACAGTTGCAATTCCCAATCGCAATAATTTGGCCAATGCATCATCGACTTCGAAATCGACCGACATTTTCGTCACTTTGTGCAGTAGCGATTCGGCTATTTTATCGAGACCATCGCGGTCAATTCCCGTTGACGGAATTTTTTCGTGTTTCCACAACAACGTATATGCCAGCATCGCCTCGCAATACTCTTGCTCTTCGGCTTCGTTCATAATGCGGTAGATGACACTGAGATTGTTGTCCAGATTCTTCAAGTAGAGACTTTTCGTCAGATCAAATTGGTACTTGCTCTTCGTGCGAAAGTAACTGAGAAACGATTTGACGATATAGCCGATCATCGCACCCCAAAAAACAATCCAACCCAAAATCGCTCCGACCGTAATGGCCAGTGATAGCACGACCATGCTGCGAAACAGTTTATAGGCCATGATGAAAGTTCCCGACAACGTCGGCAACAGAATCCTGACTCGGTCCAGCCTCGTTAAGCGCACGCGGGATCCGGGCAGCAGAATTTCCAAATCCGTTTCGGGGATGTTTTTGAATGTTTTCAGATAGACGAAATGATTGCTAAAAGGCGGCTCCTCCGATTTCCACTTTGGTATGCGTGACTTTTTTGGCTTGTCTACCTCTCCTTGTTCGCCTGTCCCTTTCTCTTTACCTGTTTCCCCAACGTTTCTGTTTTTTTTCGTGTCCGCAGCTTCCAGCGGGGGTTGGGTGCGAAAGATCATGATCAAACGTTGAAACTCGGGCAGTTCAATTTCCTCGGCTCGATAGAAATTTTGCCATCGACGGCGGCAAACGGTGACCTTTCGATAACCCCGCGCGAAAATTTCTAGCCGATCAAAAAGACCCAGATTGACATCGAGCCGAACACCCCATTGGCAACCGATCTCAATCGCGGATTCGATCTCACCCCGACTGAGTTGCTTGTAGTGGGCGCGAGTCAATAGCTCCGAAATCCGATCGATCAAACGATCGGCCAACTTTTGGCGTCCCATATCACTGATTGCCGACAGATCGAGCAATTCACTATCAGGGTCAAGATGGCTGTAACAATCTTCGAGCTGTTGGAGAATCGTCAGATGCTCGACGTGGAAAATTGCTTTCAGACGCTGGCAGATACGTTGATGCACATCCGCATCCGAATCAGGTTCGGAAATCGGTAATAGCTCCAACAGTTTTTGCCGTAGATCAGCGTGCCGCAACGGAATGAAAGTCGAACGATGCGGCAATTGACGGGCAATCAAATCGTCATCGATTGCCCCGCCAAGAAACTCTTGATCGCCTAAGCTCAATTTTTTGCGTCGGTGGTTGTTTTTTCTGGGGAAACATAACGCCCCATGTAATAGCCACATTTTGGACAGACAACGTGAGTTGGCAGCGTAGTGCTGCACTGGGAACAAACGGTCAACTGTTTAGGGGTAAGAAAATCGTGGGCACGGCGACTGCCAGTACGAGCGTTCGAGTGTTTTCTTTTGGGAACTGCCATGATAGAGCCTGAATCGCAAAATGTTTTTGATTTTTGGAAGTCGAGGATTTTAACGTCAATCATTCAATTCCTCAACGGCGGTAAGTCAAAATTTTGGTGGAATACGTGGGATTTTTTAAGTTGAGGGCGGCTGGTATTAGAAGTTTCCCACTGCTTTGCTCCCAACCAGTCCACCAACGCTAGCATACGCCCCCATTCTGATAAACTTTGCGGATTATCCAAAGTTTGCCGATTGTAGCGACGATATCTCATTTGTCAGTCTTTCCAGGCAGAATTCAGCAAACGCGCTGATTTCGTCTGAAAAGATCAGAACCGGGGGGTTCGACGGCAAACCGAATGTTTGCCAAAACGCATTCACGGCTCAATCGTGGGCTGTGAAGCGTTTTTACTACACCATGCAGGATATATCCAATGAGCTGCAATTCCTCCCTCCGTCTGACTGCCCTCATGCTGGCCGCCATCAGCTTCCTTGCCAGTGGTTGCACACGAACTGTGCCAACCTACTTCAATGAGTCGCGGAATATGTCGACTTATTTGGAGAAAGCCACCAAGATCGATTATCCCGATGTCGAAACGGCGACTTTGGATGAAGTAACTCAAGCTTATTCACCGCTGACGGTGATTGATCCGGATTTCCAAAATTACGAGGACCTAACGCTCGAAGACGCCGTATCGTACGCGCTTCAGAATGCGAAAATTCTACGCGGATACGGCACGCCCAACCTTCAGGGGACTCGCGTGTCTCCCGGACAAGACGGACTCGTCAACGGCCCCGCCGCCGCTGGCACGATCTACAACGTCGCCGTTCGCGAATCCGAACCAGGCTTCCTCGGCACGCCTGGACAGATCTCCAGCCCTGGTTCGCTGCTGACAAACACGGGACTGGACGTAAACCAAGGTGTCGAAGCTGCACTTGCCGATTTCGACGCTCAATTTACCAGCGGTTTGAGCTTTGGCAAAACCGACGAGCCGCGTAACACCGTTGTGGCTAACCCTTTTTCACCGCTGGTGTTTCAGCAAGACCTCGTTCAATGGCAATCGGAAGTCGCCAAAAAATCGGCGAACGGCACCCAGATTTTCTTCCGCAACGTGAACAGCTACACCGACAACAACAACCCGCTCGTCGGTGCCGGTGGCTTGCAAGTTCTCGACAGTTGGTACCGAACATCCTTTGAAGCCGAAGTTCGACAACCGCTGATGCGAGGACGAGGAGAGTTCATCAACCGCATGCCGATCGTTATCTCCCGCATCGGAACCGATCAAGAATTAGCAAACCTGGAAGCTCAACTGCAAAACTTCGTTACGAATGTTGAAATCCGATATTGGGATTTGTACTCTGCTTATCGCAACCTCGACTCTGCCAAAACCGGACGCGATGCTGCTTTGCAAACTTGGCGAATCGTCAAAGACCAGTTCGACCAAGGAGCCGAAAATGTCAACGTGCAGCAGGTCGCTCAAGCCAGCGAACAGTATCATTTTTTCGACGCGCAGGTTATCGAAGCCTACAATTCTCTACTCAACGCGGAAGGCCAATTGCGATACCTGATGGGGTGGTCGTCCACTGACGGCCGCGTTCTGCGTCCTCACGACGAACCGATCATGGCTCCCCTCGAATTCGACTGGTGCGAATCACTTTGCGAGTCATTGACTTACCGTCCCGAGCTTCGTCAAGAACGTTGGGAAATAAAGAAACGCGAGTTGGCGTTGGCTTACTCGAAAAACGGATTGCTACCCGAACTCAATGCCACCGCGCTGTATCGCTTTCTGGGATTGGGAAATAAATCCGGAACATCCGGCAACAGTTTGCCCTTTCCGGACGCAAGTAGTGGAGCCCTCAACGAACTGTATGGCGGCGACTATCAAGAACTTCAACTGGGTGTTGATTTCAGAATGCCGATCGGCTTCCGTCGTGAATTGGCCAACGTTCGCAACGCTCAGTTAAAACTGGCTCGCGAAATCGCTCGCCTGGAGGACATGGAGTTGGACGTTTCAAAAGAACTGGCGGAAGCCTTCCGCGCTCTCGCCGCAAACCAAATGATCATGCAATCGTCATTCAATCGTTGGAAAGACACTTCGATCGAAGAAGGCCACTTCCAAAAACTTCAGGATGAGGGATTGGAAACGCTGGACGTTGCCCTCGATGCTCAACGCCGTCGCTCGCAATCTGAAATTGCTTTCTACACCGCCATGTGTGAATACAACAAAACCATCGCTTTGATCCATCGCCGCAAAGGAACGATTCTGCCTTACTGTGGGATCTGCTTCGACGAAGGCCCATGGACAGGCAAAGCTTACATTGATGCTCAGGAACATGCTCGACGCCGTGCAGCCAGCCGCCAAATGAATTATGGCTGGACTCGCCCGCAAGTCATCAGCCGCGGGAGCGATTGGCCCTCCAACTACAACATCGGTCTAACACCGGATGGTCAATCAATGCCAGCGATGGCTCAACCGAGTTTCGACGACGAAATGATCTCGATTCCCGAAGAGAGCTACATCGACGACCAACCGTACTACGAACAAATGTTGCCCGGGGAAACCATTTCGACTGAGCCTTACGAAGTCGAGTTGAATCCAGCTTCTCAAGACCAAGGTGTGCCAACTCCGGCAAAAACGTCAAACAATTCTCGGCAAAGTCACGGTCAAATTCGTCAGATGACCTATCAAGAGCCAGTTCAAGCGCAAGGCAGCATTCCACCGATCGTCACAAACGGGCAAGTTTCGAAAACTTCGTACCAACTACCCGCGACGATTCAAGTCAGTCAGCCAACGCGAGATACATCGCCACAACCGACGCAACGATTGAAAGCCCACACAGCAGAAATTAACTCGGGCGAGCCGCTTTCGAATTCCCAAACGCAGTCAACTCACACTTCCAATTCCACGACTAGTTCATCCAGTCAATCCAACAGTAGCGTGCGTACCAGCAATCTGAATTGGGAGCGAATGGGACTGAGCCAACCAAGCCAACCTAGTAGCGGCACCCGTGCCACGATCCGTATCCAGTAAAACTGCAAGTCACGTTTTGAACTTTAGCAATGACGCATTCGTAACCAGACCAATTCCATGAAACCAACCATCGCTATCCTGCTCGTCACTTTCATTGTCTCGGGAACCATTGGATGCAGCATGTGCTGTGGGCCATATGACTATGACTACCCAACCTATGGCGGGAAACATGAGCGAGCGGACCGTGCCTACGGTCGCGTGGGTTCGCTTTTCTCCGATCCTTATGCGAGCTACAACGGAGAATCCGCAGACGAGAATCTGGCAAACGCGAAAGCAATGCAGTCGACCTCTCCCTCGGACAAGAATGGCAGCGATAGCGACGTCGATCAGGATATCGAGAAGTTCAAAAGAGAATTAAACGAACAAAAAATGGAACCCGTCGACCCGCGCGAGAAACCTTCTAACGGAGGCAATGGAAGTATCGAGCAGCTTCCGCCGCCATCCGATAGTGGAAGTGATCCCACCGCCATGCGACCTTGGCGTCAGCGCCTACTTCGTGATGGCCAGATTTACAATCGTTGAGAGTAACTTTTCGAGCAGTAGCTACGGTTGCTAAACGGTGGAGTTGCAGTTTGTCACGCTCTGGCGAGTCGCTACCGAGAAAGTTAAGCTCTGCCAAATCGCTATGCGCGTTCCAGCCACATGATCTGATACGGTGCCAGTTCGATCTCTGCCGAACTGGCGATGGTTTCGTCGCGGATGCGATCTAAAAAGAAGCGTCCCATTCCGGTCGTTCTCAATAGATTTCCGGCAATTGACTGACGGTCGTCCGAAAAATTCGCCAACACAATCAAGCGATCACTTTCGACGAAACGAACGAATCCCAGCACATGTGGATTTTGACACTCGAAGAGTTCCGTGTTCAATCCCGCCAACGCCGGCAAATCCTTTCGCAATTCCAACATTCGTTTGAGCGAATTGAAAATGCGTCGGCGAATCGATCCATCGACTTCCAGTTCTTCCAGAAACTCCCATTTCATTTTGGGTCGATGAACCCAACGAGTGTCACCCGATTTGGCGGGGTCTTTGACGAAATCATAGTCGTTCAGCATTCCCCATTCCTCGCCCATGTAAAGCAACGGAATGCCGCCAATGCTCAGCGTCACACCGTGCAGCAGCAAAATTCGGCGGATCGCCAGCTCTTTCTTGTGAGAGTCGTTTTCCTCGATCGCGATTTCTAAACCGGCCAGCGAGGCCATGGTTCCTGCAATTCGCATATCGCCCGTGCGGACATTGTGTTGAAACGGAAGTCCGCGGGCAAACGAACCGGGAAACTGTCCCGTGTAAAACCGATTCAAAAATTGCCGATGGTCGTAGCCTTTAATTCCAACTGCTTCCGCATCGGCATCATCAAACGTCCAGCCAATATCATCATGACAACGCAAATAGTTTGTCCAAGTTGTTCCCATCGGAAGCTGATGACGGTGCTGCAACGATTGAATTAACAGCTTCACCTCTCGCGTTGCGAGCGATTCCCACAACAGCGCCATCAAAGTCGGGTTGTACGAAATCTGGCATTCCTCGGGCGAAATATATTTGACGACTTCATCCGGATGAACAATTGCTTCGGATTTGAATAATAAACCTGGCGTGGCAATGCGAGCCACTGAGTTGACGGCTTGAACCAGCGTATGAGCCTCTGGCAAATTTTCGCAAGGCGTTCCCATTTGCTTCCAAATGAACGCCACCGCATCCAACCGCAGAATATCCACGCCCGTATTGGCGATGAACAACATCTCGCCAACCATCGCGTTAAACACTGCCGGATTGCTGTAGTTCAAATCCCACTGAAAGCCATTGAAGGTCGTCCAAACCCATGCGTGCATGCCGTCATGCCAAGTAAAATTGCCGCGTCGAACCGTCGGGAAAATCTCCCGCAAGGTGGCTTCGTAGCGATCCGGCATCACGCGATCTGGAAAAATGTAATAAAACTGTTCGTGCTCTCGGTCTCCCGATTGTGCGGCCTGAGCCCACTCGTGATCGTCAGCCGTATGGTTGAAAACAAAGTCCAACACCAGACAAATTCCGGCGTCATGCAAATCGGACGCAAGTTCCCGGAGTTCGTCAATCGTCCCTAATCGCGGGTCGACCGAACGATAATTGCTAATCGCATAACCGCCATCGTTGTCACCCGGCCGGACGGCGAACAACGGCATCAGGTGCAAGTAAGTGATACCAAGATTTTGAAAGTACGAGATATGTTCTCGCAGTTTTCCCAGATTTTCACTGAACAAATCCACGTATAATGCGGCTCCCACGATTCGTTCGGATTGAAACCAATCAGGTTCATTGATCCGCCGCAAGTCAAGTTCACGCAGTCGCGCCGGTCGCGCTCGCCAGCCTTCTGCGGCCGTTAGCAAAATCTGTTCGAGATGATAGAAAAAATCGTAGCGATCTCCATACAGCTCGAACAACAATCGAAACAGTTGCGGCCAGTGCGTTTCCATTCGCTTCTCAAACTGCTGAATCGTTTCAGCGGAAACGAGCGTTTGCTGACTAGCGATTTTTGATTCAGAATCGACCGAGTCTTTCGCGCTTTGCCAGAACTCAACAAGTCGTGGCTTCAGTCGCTCAAGTGAAAGTT
>JBGSKR010000490.1:0-2755 GCA_041741135.1 Mariniblastus sp. | reverse complement strand
GTGCCGAATCAGCTTGCGATCGATCAGTAAATCTTTGGCTTCTTCAGAGGTTTCGTTGATGCCGAATGATGCTGACCCCAACAGTTCAAGTTTAAAGTTCTGGACTTTCTCCCACGCTTTCTCAACGGCCTGACGTTTCGCATTGTAAATCGGTTGCTGCTCTGCTGTCGGCGCGAGAATCAGAGGTTCAGAGTTATTTTCGCGAACTGCCCTGCCGGATTCTGGAATGTTGTTAAAAAAAGCGATCAGTTGGTAATATTCTTTTTGCGAAATCGGATCGAATTTATGATCGTGACAGCGAGCGCATCCAAACGTGGTTGCCATCCACAATGTTCCCACCGTATCCACACGGTCCACGACGTTTTCCAGCAGAGACTCCTCGACCACCAGTCCAGCTTCCGCGTTGTGTCGATGATTGCGATTGAAGCCCGTCGCAATGACTTGATCCAGCGTCGCACCTGGAATCAGATCGCCCGCCAACTGCTCGATCGTGAATTGATCAAAGGGCATGTTCGCGTTGTAAGCCGCAATGACCCAATCGCGCCAACGCCACTGGTATCGAGGACCATCGAATTGGTAGCCGTTGGTATCGGCATAGCGAGCACCATCGAGCCACGGCAGCGCCATCGTTTCGCCGTAACGCGGTGAAGCGATTAAGCGATCGACCAATTCTTCGTAAGCTGACTCGCCTCGCTGTTCATACTGCTGAACGAACTGGTGAACTTCGTCTGGCGTGGGCGGCAAGCCGGTCAAATCTAGCGTGACTCGGCGGATCAATCGTTGCGGCGAGGCCTCGGGCGAAAACTTCAGCCCCTTCTCTCGCAAGGTTTCGGCGACCAAGCGATCAATCGGATGCGAGACACCCTCGATGTTTGGAAGCTCCGGCGATTTCGGCGCCACGAACGCCCAATGCTGTTGATACTCGGCTCCCGAAGCGATCCACTTTCGCAGAACTTCTTTTTCCGCGTCCGTCATACTCAACTTGGAATCGAGTGGTGGCATCGGATCGTCATCATCTTCGATCCGTTCGATCAGCAGACTGGAAGCTGGATCTTTGGGCACGACCGCTGCGTATCCTCCCAGATCGATCGTGGCTCCGGAAAACGTGTCCAACCTCAAATCGGCTTCGCGTGTGGCAGAGTCGGGTCCATGACAGGCGAAGCACTTACTGGACAGAATTGGCAGAACGTCTTGGCTGAAGTCAATTTCGTCGGAAGTCAAATCGCGACAAAACATCGTTGTCAAACAGACGGCAACTGTTAGAAAACGAAGCATGACGAATTTACCTGTTTAAATCGGTTGGCCGGAAAGAATCCTACTGACTCGTCAAGTCTAACTTGACTGCACCCTCATTGAGCCAATCGGAGCCGGTGCCAACCTCGCAGCCAAGTGTGGTTTCGGTGTTGTATTTCGTCGGAATCGATTTGTCGGGATGAGTCACTCGAATCTTGTACCACGCAAGTGGCATTCCGGGAATCTTTGAACTCGCAGATTGATCGTTTGATTTAGAAACTGTTGCCCAGCCATCAGCCGATGAGGTTCCATTCCCAGATGCCAGATTAGATCCGACAAATTTTTCAGGTTCGAACTCAACCTGAGCTCCCTCAAGTGGATTGCCGTCAAAAGTGATTTGAACAGCAGTGGGAAGGAGGCCAATTTTGGTTTGTTTCCAGCCCGCAATCCAATCATTGATTTCTTGAGGTGACAACTTTCCGTCCCCACTAGCATCAATTTTTGACTTTGAGGCTGCCAAACTTGGAACCGCATCGAATTCCCCGTTACCAATCAATCCATCGCCGTCTTTATCATATTGTTTGATTGCATCCTCACCTGCGGACGCATTGTAAGAAGGCTGCTTGACACGTCTTGGGCCGCGATCACAACCGACAGTGAACAAAAAGGTCAATAAGGCAACAATCAACAAAAGTTGGAATCGAAAAAACTTCATTACTTGTATTGGTTTCGTTTAGATTGAGCGTGTCTTCCCACCATTTAACGGAAGCCATGAAAACTCACAGCAACCCTACATCGGCACCTACTGAAAACTAGCAAACAAACGATGCTTGCTTATCCTCGCCGGATGTTTGGCGATTCTAAAAATTGCTAAAAAGCATCTGCGGAAATGGTTCTTCCATCCGCGCGATTTCCTAAACTCCAGTGATTCCAGCGATCAATCTCATAATTGACTAACCGCACACTACCATCACAGAAAGCCATATTGAATCCGACATGAGCGCTTCCGAAAGCATGCCTTAAGGGCAAGCCAATGCCAGGAGTGTCACGTGTCGGCTGATAAGCTGAGGCTCTACTGTCTGTTGCGTGATACTCGGTAGTTCTAAAAACGTCATCATCGTTCCCTTGTGTCCAGCCCCAATCGTTGTCGATCGATACATTCGCGATCCAAACATTGTAATGGTCTGGATTCATATATCTTTCGCCAAGCAAGTAGGTGTTGCTCAATCCGTCTTTGATGTCAGAGGTATCAACAATTCCTTTACTAAAAATCACACCCATTTGATTATTCTTATTTGAGTCTGCGGCCCAGTTCGTAAAACTGTTCGGGTTACTCTTGGGTCCAGAGTTGCAGGCATAGTCTGATCGGCCAAATGAACTATTATTTTTGGGAACGCTACCACCTCCACGAGAAGGACAGATAAAAAGTGGTACAACGGTCGGGACTACTTTGGAGGCCACAATTTGAGCCGCCTGATTGTCCGGCAATCCAACACCCAAATCACGCAACGCTTGCTGCTCA
>JBGSKR010000489.1:0-14642 GCA_041741135.1 Mariniblastus sp. | reverse complement strand
TTACCGCCCGTCGGTTCCCGTTTAGTCCAGAAAGATTTAGCGAAAACCTTACGCCTGATTGCCGAACACGGCTCGTCCGCTTTCTACACGGGTAAAATCGCGGCGAAGATCGTCGCCGACATGGAAGCCAACAACGGATTGATCACTACCGAAGACCTGAAGAACTACTCTGTCGTCGAGCGAGCACCGGTCACGGGAACTTATCGCGGCGTGAAAATCGTCTCGATGCCACCTCCAAGTTCTGGCGGCGTACACTTGATTCAAATGCTAAATATCCTTGAGCGATTCCCACTCGAACAGTTCGGTCACAATTCTGCGAACGGCATTCATGTGATGGCTGAAGCAATGAAGATGGCTTATGCCGATCGCTCTCAGTATCTTGGTGACCCCGATTTTGAAACCATGCCGATCAATCGATTGACGTCGAAGGAATACGCTTTCGAGCTGGCCAGGAAAATCAACCTCGATTCAACGGCGGCCAGTTTACATGTGTATCCTGGATTGGGCCAAGATCCTCCTTACGAGTCCAATGAAACGACTCATTTCAGTGTCGTTGATCGCTGGGGCAATGCCGTTGCGAATACTTACACGCTCAATTTCAGCTACGGCAGCAAACTAATGGTGCCTGGGACGGGCATTCTGCTGAACAATCAAATGGACGATTTCTCCGCCAAGCCTGGTGCGTCGAATGCTTTTGGTTTGATCGGCGGACGTTGCAACGCAATCGCCCCCGGGAAACGAATGCTCAGCTCGATGACCCCGACTTTTGTTTTTCGCGAAGACGGAACCTTGATCGCGACGGGTAGCCCCGGCGGCAGCACAATCATTAACGTCATGTTGCAAATGGTGGTCAACGTGATCGATCACAACATGAGTATTGCCGAAGCGACGGCAGCTCCACGCTTTCACCACCAATGGTTCCCCGATCGGTTGATGGTGGAGAATGGGTTCAGTCCCGACACAGTGGCTTTGCTTTCCGGCCGCGGGCACAAGATTGAGCCTCAGGCCGCGATGGGATCGACGCAAACCGTCGCCCACCAGGCTGGACTGTTTCTTGGCTTCAGCGATCAACGCCGTCAAGGCGCGCTTTCGCTTGGAATTCCTCCGGCAAGTGAAGACCGGATAGCCGAAGTACCGGTCACAGACCCGCCTGCGACAGTTCTCCGATAGTAAATCGTCGAAACTTGCTTAATTCTGCCATTGAACTTTTAGTCGATTGAGATTACAACGTTTGGCGCTCTAGTAATAGCCGAGCGGGTCGCGATGAGAATTTTCTCGCGAAAACGAGGCCAACGCGCACGCGAGGTTTTCCAGTGGCTTAGACCTCCAAGTAGTGGGACTCGCCAGAGTTCCTCCGCCCTCAAGGGAATTCTGGCGAATTCCACTACACAAGTGCCGCCCGTAAAGGAATTCTTGCGAATTCCACTACACACGGGCTGGAAGCCTATGTCACTGCCGCTCGCCAACTTTCTGATTTTCGAACAAACACCCATTTCAATGCAGAAGTCTCTCGACTTTCGCCACCACAGACCTTCCCCGGCCTTCGGCCCCGTAGTTAATTTATGAGTGCACTGGTAACGTTGTTGACTACCACCGGGCTGTTGACGGTGGGTGGACTCTTGGAAGCAGCCGTGCATCGTCGGAATCTTGATCAGATTCCAACCCGCATCCACGTGAATGGAACACGAGGAAAATCCAGCGTTGCGAGACTGATTGCCGCTGGCATGCGAGCCGGTCAAATTCGGACATGTTGTAAAACCACCGGCACGCTGCCCAAGATGATTCTGCCAGACGGCACGGAGTACCCTGTCTTTCGTCCCGCGCGAGCGAATGTCATTGAGCAGTTGCGAATCGTTAGCACCGCCGTGGAACTCGAAAGCGAAGCGATTGTGCTCGAGTGCATGGCGCTCATCCCCTATCTGCAATGGCTGAGCGAATGGAAATTAGTTCGTGCAACGCATGGCGTAATCACCAACGCTCGCGAGGATCATTTGGACGTGATGGGACCAACGGAACGGGATGTGGCGCTTTCGCTTGCCGGGATGGTTCCAATCAATGGTAAATTGTTTACCGCCGAACGCGACCACTTGGATGTCTTTGAGCAAGCTTGCCGAGACCGCAAAACAACACTGATTGCGATCACCGAATCCGATGTTGCCGCGATTACTGAAGCGGATCTTGACGGATTTTCTTATGTTGAACACGCCGAAAACGTTGCGCTCAGTTTAAGAGTCTGTGCTGACTTGGGGATTGCTCGCGATGTGGCACTCGCTGGCATGTGGGCAGCGAAGCCAGATTCGGGCGCGATGACCGCTCACGAAATGCATTTCTTTGGTCGTAACATCAATTTCGTCAATGGCTTTGCCGCCAATGATCCGGAATCCACCGAACGAATTTGGCGGATGGCACTCGATCGATATCCGGAGGTATCGCGACGCGTGGCGATTTTTAATTGTCGAGCCGACCGCGCCGATCGCTCGGATCAATTAGGAAGAGCTTGTGCGAGTTGGCCGCAGCCCGACCATTATTTGTTGATCGGCACGGGAACCTACATTTTTGCTCGAGCGGCCACCAATGCCGGAATCAATCCCTTGAAAATGTCCTTTGCCGAAGACCGCCGTGTGGAAGAGATTTTTGAATCGGTCATCGAACTGGCCGGTGATTCGTGTCTCGCAATGGGGATGGCGAACATTGGCGGTGTGGGTTTGGAATTGGTGCGATATTTTAACAACCGCAGCCGAGTCAAGAAGTTTGAGTAAGTGGTTTAAGTAAAGCGTTCGTGGATGTCGCCAGCCGTCCTCTTCGATTCAACAATATCAGCGGCATTCTGGCGAATCCCACCACCAACCGTATTTTTTTCGATTGAGATCGTTATGGCTGAAGTATTATCTGTCGCAATTGGCATTGGACTGGCTGTCAGCCTGCTGTTCAGCGAATTGTTCGGACTCGCAGCGGGCGGGATGGTCGTGCCCGGTTATTTTGCCATCTACATGGACAAGCCATTTGATATTATTTTGACGCTGGGCGTTGCGATTCTGGCTTATTTTATTGTTCACTTGTTGTCCACTTTTATTATCGTTTACGGTCGCAGGCGCACCGTGCTGATGATTTTGGTGGGCTACATTGTTCGCATGTTGATTGACACGTTACCGCTGGCATCGCTTGGGTCGATTCAACCGCTGGCCGTTGGCGAACCTGCTTTTGCCGTCATCGGGTACATCATTCCAGGATTGGTCGCAATCTGGATTGACCGACAAGGATTAATCGAAACTCTTAGTGCGTTGCTCGCTGCCGCTGTAGCAATTCGCTTGATCCTGATCCTCATTTATGGCGTCGAATTACATACGGTGGTTTAAGATCATTTGGGATTGCCGATGGGTTGTGGCGAAGGCAACGTCCGCTAAATAAAGAATCATCGATCACTAAAATTGAACACTATAGACTTTGCCCAAAACCATGGCTAAGTCGGCTCCTTCTACATTTCTAACGATTCCATCATGAAAAAAGTTTACTGGCGTCCTAAATCCGTTTCACGCACTGCGCTTTTGTTGATTGCCTGTTTTGCGGTAGGCGGATTGATCTTGGTAGAAGCATTCCCCGTTCAGACGAAACGCCCCTACGGTGAAGATAAGAAGAACGCCTCCCGCAAAGCTCTCGAAGCCTTCGAGATGATCTACTACGCCCGCCAGCAAACTCGCGTTCCGATTGACACGTCAGCCGACCCAACGGGTAGTGGATTGCTGGGACTGCCGATGTCCAGCGTGACCTCTCTCGCCGGAACCTTGGAAGACAAACAGTCAACCATCAACCCAAATTTTGCCGCCGTCATGGTGCAGTTGCTGCGTGACGCAGGTGTCAAGAAAGGCGATGTCGTTGCCGTTGGCGTCAGCGGCTCCTTTCCGGCACTCAATATTGCCACCTATGCGGCGCTTGAAACCATTCAGGCCGAACCGATCGTTATTGCGAGTGCGTCCTCCTCGCAATGGGGGGCCAACATCCCGGGATTGCTGTGGCTGGACATGGAGCGCGTGCTCAATGAAGAAGGTGTTTTTAAAACCAAATCCATTGCGGCCTCGATTGGTGGGCACGCGGATCGGGGATTGCGATTTCCTGAAGACGGCCTCGCTGAAATCATGGAATCCATCGAACGCAATCAACTCACACTATTAGAAAGTAAAAAGTTTGAAGAGTCGGTCGAAAAGCGTATGAAGCTGTACGAAGAAAAAGCTGATGGCCGCCCTATCGTCGCATATGTCAATGTCGGTGGTGGGATGGTTTCCGTCGGTCGTACCATCGGAAAAAAGACATTCGGTTCCGGCTTGAACGAACAACTGCCCGCCGGTGCAAACGAATTGGACGGAGTCATGGTCCGCTTTTCCAAACAGGGACTGCCCGTGATTCACATCGTCAATATCCAGGACCTCGCTGAAAAATATGGCTTGCCACTCGAACCACAATCCATGCCGAAAGTCGGTGATTCAGCCGTCTTCGAACGCTTCGAGTACCGCATGCCGCTCGTGCTGGCAGTGTTACTAATCGAAATGTTTTTGCTGTTCGCCTTTATCCGCTCTGACGTCGGCTCGCGCCTGTTCCGCAAATCTGGAAAACGTCGCGATCGATCGGCTCCAGAACCGATGGTTTGACGTCCTAAGAACGTGTTTTAACATGGTAGGTGGCGGAACGGCGCGAGCCGTCTGGTTTCACGAGGACCGGCTTTGATTTTGCGTTACCGGAGGGCTTGGGCCCTGACGCTTACGTGGCCATTCTGAAATTTAAAACCCGTTTTAACCTCCCACCGGAAGACCACCCCATGAATCTTGAATACACTCCCTTCCTGATTTTTCTGGTAACTGTGTCGTGTTGCCTCTCTAGTGAGGCAGCCCAAAGCGAATCTTCACCGGCAGAAGTTTTGATCTGGCCGCAAGGTCTTCCGGCGGATGCCGTTCCGCTGCCCGCCGAGCGAATCGCGACCTTGAAAAAAGAACAGAAGTCACATCCACGCGGGCATGTGCTGGTGGTCGAAGAGCCAACTTTGAGCATCTACCTCGCTGACCCAGAAACTGCCAATGGCTGCGGCGTCGTGATCTGTCCCGGCGGCGGTTACAACATGCTGGCTTGGCAACACGAGGGCGTCGAGCTGGCGAAGTGGTTCAACTCGATTGGCGTGTCGGCCTTTGTTTTGAAGTATCGCGTTCCTCGTCGTGGTCCGAAAATTCACTGGGAACCGATGCAAGACGTGCAACGCGCAATTCGCATGGTGCGTCATGACTCAGAAAAGTATCGCATCGATCCTGATCGCATTGGCGTGTTAGGTTTCTCGGCTGGCGGCCATCTGACTGTGATGGCAGGAACTCAATATGAGACGAAAGCTTACGAGGCTGTGGATGATGCTGATTCGAACAGTGCGCGACCAAATTTCATCTGCCCGATCTACGCCGCTTATTTGGCGGACGGGTACAAAGACGACATCGCTGAACTAGGTCCGCTGGTCAAGATCAACAAAGACACCCCGCCTGCATTCATGGCGGTGACTTGGGACGATACGATGCGCGGAGCCCAATCAGCATTGTTGTTTGCCGAGTTCAAAAAACAGGGAGTTCCGGCAGAGCTACACGCTTATGCAAAGGGCGGTCATGGTTACGGCATTCGCCCTTCAGAGAATCCCGTTTCCGGCTGGCATCATCAACTGGAAGCTTGGCTTAAATCATCCGGCTGGTTGCAACCATCTAAATAATTGGCTGGCTTAGCTAAGCTCGCCAGAGCGAGGATTCCACCGTCGGGTGACGGAGGCCACGAAGAACCGCCAAACTCCGTTTTGAACCGGCGAACACTTCAACGAAGAAGGGCCAACGGCCCGACCGTTTAATTAACAGTCGAGCCGCTGGCCCTTAAACTTGCGGGGCTTGTTCAGTCCCGACTTTCTAACTGTTCCAAGGCCTGCGCCATTTTGCATCCGAGTAACTCGTAAACAATTCATGACTCAGGCATAGAGAAACTAAACGACTCGAACGTTTTCAGCGCAAGGGCCTTTTTGTCCACGAGCTTCGTTAAATACTACTCTTTGTCCTTCGCGGAGATCGTCGTAGCTGACGCCCTCAAGACTGGACGAATGAAAGAATAAATCTTTGTCTTTGCCCATGTCAATGAAACCAAAACCTTTGTCGGTCAAACGCTTAATCGTACCTTCTGCCATCAATCAAAATCCCAAAAAATGTGTGTGTCCGTCCGCGTGAAACAGTGTGCTTCAGCTGAACCTTGACGGACTGCATCCTACCAGTTTGCTCGTTTAGATGTTGAACGAAATCGAAAAAAACGAAAACGGGCCAGAAAACAGCTCGTTTATCGGTGAATCCATATCCGTCAATGAGAAGAGATGCCTCCCCGTTTGACCTATCACCGGTAATTTCGCTCAGCGAACGGGCTGAGAACTGCTGCATCATCCAACGGTAACCCAAATCAAGAAAGCCAGCGCGGCGACGTTGATTACCACCGTGAGCCAGAAAACAACCTGAAACGACTTTTTGCAATTTTTATGGCGAAGCACTTGCTGAGCTAACAATGCTCCTGGCCAGCCCGCCAGTAAACCGCACACGTGAAGCGTCTTCTCTGGGACGCGGCGCCGATTGGCTTGCGCTGCCCGTTTATCAAACCAGTACACAAGAAATGCAATCAAGCTGCTGATCCCATAAATGGCGAGGATACCTAAAAATAATTGCACATCAACTCCGTAGGATTGTGCCGTTAAATTGAGAAGCCGATCAATGCGTAACGTTAACTGTCAATATTCAGCCGTCAATTGCTAACGAAACACCAATTCTTCAAGGGCTTGTTCAAAAAACCGGTCATTTGTCCTCCAACGATCTCATTCGTATTTGGAAGTGCGACTGATTCGAAGTCATCGTTGATACGGCCCAACACAATCGCTATGTTAAACTACTCGACCGACAGTTGATCGTTCTGCAATTCATCTTTTTCGATTTTTACATTTCCTCAACATGTCAAACAATGATGACCAACTTCAACGAAAACTTCCGATGTTCGAAAATAATCCGTCGGTGGGTAACCAAGACCCTAACCACAAAACTGAAGTGCTCTACGAATCATCGTCTCAGAAGCCACTACTCGTCCGAGAACAGCTCGCTCGAAAGCCAACAATGAAGATCAACTTGAATCAGCCTGAGAATTGGAACAGCGATACCGCAAGATCGGTTGACATGTATAACGATTGGTTCATGAATTGCGCACCTGATACCTTTCGCTCGACCAGAATTTTGGTTACTTCCGAAGTCGAAACCGTGTTTGATAAAACGAATGGCCTTATTGGAGCAACACCGGAATTTCTCCTCGCGAACCCTCGTTCTTTACGAACGTTTCGAATGTCTTGTTGCCCTCCACTTGCAGTTGATCGACTTGTTGGACTGGCCGGTGTTCCTCAGTCATTGGTCAAAATAATGGAGAGGGGCAAATTACCTCGGGTGTCAAATACAAGCTTCAATCAGAACGTAGCGAAGTTGTTGAGTGTGCTTACAAAAATGCTCGATCACGAGATATTTGTATGGATCGAACAACCGGATAAAGACTCGCCAGAGAATCGATTTCGAGCCGCTACGATTATTGCTGATCGTCTGACGGGAGCAGACGCGAACCCGATTCTTCGCAACGCCCAAGAAAAACGCCAGCTTGACAAACTCGCAATATTTCTTGAGACGCTAGGCTACACTCGCAAGCAAGTCGAAAGTGGCCAACAAATCGAACAGATGCCAACCGGAACTTATGCTTTTCATGTCAACGTTCCGTGTACCAAAGACGATGGACGTCCTTTGAACGTTTCGATCGACGCTGTCATTCAACGCCACCAAGCTGTTCCAGGCTCTGCCTTGCCAATTCTCATTGAAGCGAAATCGGCTGGCGACTTTACCAACACGAACAAGCGACGGAAAGAAGAGTCGGATAAAATCGGTCACTTGCGCCGCACATTTGGAGCCTACATTCCGTATTATTTGTTTTTGAATGGCTACTTTGATTCCGGTTACTTTGGCTATGAGGCCGCCGCGGGAATTGATTGGGTTTGGGAACATCGAATGGAGGATTTGTTATGTCTCGACTTGGAAGTTTAGAAACAACGCTTGAACAACAGCGATTGGATGGACAGTCGAAACTCGACAACGAACGTTCGAAACTTGAGCGCAACCAGCTCGGACAGTTCGCGACTCCGCCCGAACTGGCCGATGAGATTGCCGAGTTTGTTCTGTCATTGCTGCCATCAGATCAGTCGATCCGTTTCTTGGAGCCTTCGGTAGGATCTGGTTCGTTTTTTAACGCTCTGCTCAATCGAAAGGGAAATCGAAAAGTTATCCAAGCAACTGGATTGGAGATTGATAATCGATTCTCGGAACTGGCCACCGAGCTGTGGACTTCTAAAGGCTTGCTCGTTCGCAACGAGGATTTTCTCGCTGCAGCTCCTGCGACCCCTAAAGCAAATCTGTTAGTTGCGAATCCCCCTTACGTTCGCCACCACCACATTGACCCGCACAGAAAAAAGCAACTCCAAGAAGCGGTCAGTAGGCAGCTTGGAATTAAAATTAGCGGACTCGCAGGACTCTACTGTTACTTCGTTTTGCTCGCTGATCGCTGGCTCGCCGATGATGCATTTTCAGCATGGCTGATACCTTCCGAATTTATGGATGTGAATTACGGGAAAGCGTTGCGCGACTATCTGACAAAGCATGTCACGCTTCATCAAATTCACCGCTACTGCCCATCCGAAGATAAATTCGACGATGCCTTGGTATCTTCAGCGGTGGTTATATTTCAGAAACGAAAACCATCAAGTAACTTTGTAACAACACTCTCGTTTGGTGGGCCAATTGGTGATCCACGAGTCGTCACTCGGATTTCAAATGAGAAGCTGCAATTGGAATCTCGCTGGTCGCGACTGGCTGGTTCGAGTTCTCAATCAAGAGTTAAGCAAAGGCCGTCTCGAGGCAGCGAACATTTGACTGTCGGTGACTTGTTTATTGTCAAACGAGGGATCGCAACCGGATCAAACTGTTTTTTCATTTTTGCGAGATGCAAAGCAAAAGAACTCGAACTACCCGATCAGTTCCTGAAACCTATCCTGCCCAGCCCACGTTACTTGAAATCGGAAATAATCGAGCGATACGACGATGGTTACCCCCAAATCGAAAAACAACTTGTACTGCTAGATTGCCCACTTCCACCAGAAATCATTAAGCACGACTATCCAAAGCTCTGGAGTTATTTACTGCAAGGCATTGAAGACAACATTCCAATGGGATTCCTTACTTCTCGTCGCGATCCTTGGTACTCCCAAGAACAACGAAAGACGGCTCCATTTCTCTGTTCGTACATGGGCCGATCCGAGAGCCGTCCATTTCGATTTTTTTGGAACAAATCGGATGCAATTGCTGCAAATGTATTTTTGTTGCTTTATCCCAAACCTGCTCTTGTTTCAAAATTGACGTTGTCCAACTCACTGGCTGCTCAGATTTTTGATAGCCTCTCGCAAGTAAAGCCCGCTGACTTTTTTGACGAAGGGCGAGTCTATGGAGGCGGGCTGTACAAGCTGGAACCAAACGAACTAAAGGAAATTCCGTTGAAAGGTCTTTCGATTCGAATCGACAACAACGTTCAAAAATCACTCTGGTAAATGCACGAATTGTTGATACACCTCCGTATATGAGAACCCGAGAAAGGCGAATAATGGGCAAAGCTGCTCCTGTCAAACGTCCGTTGAAATTCGAAAGCACCGACGCGATGTTGGCCGAAGCGCGGTCGTTGCTGGAGACCGGATATAAAAGTCGCGGCAACTGGACGCTGGGACAGACTTGTGGACACCTCGCCAACTGGATGCAGTATCCAATCGACGGTTTCCCGCGCGGGCCATTGCCAATTCGTGCAATGTTATGGGTCATGAAGCACACGGTCGGCCCGGGAATGAAACGGAAGATTCTGACCGAAGGATTCAGCGGCGGATCACCAACGGCTCCGCAATCGGTTCCTCAAGCCGCAGAGTTATCAGATCAACAAGGCCTTGAAAAACTTCAACAAGCCGTCGAGCGATTGACCAATTACGATGGCCCGCTGCTTCCATCGCCATTGTTCGGAGCGATGGACAAATCGATGTTGATCACGATCACCTTGCTACACGCCGAACATCATGTGGGATACTTGGAACCGAATTCGTAGACGCAAAAATTAATTGCTGCATGCAAGTTTACTCGCCAGCCTGACGGCGGCGAGCAGGCTGGAAACGTCAGCGATTCCCTTCCAAGCGATATCGAGCGCGGTGCCGTGATCGACACTCGTGCGAACGATCGGCAACCCCAGTGTGATGTTGACGCCCGTGTCAAAATTAAATGCTTTGAACGGAATCAAGCCTTGATCGTGATACATGCAAATGTACCCGTCAGTCTGAGCGCGGCGACTTGGCAAAAAAGCTGTATCGGGCGGCAAAGGATGACTGATGTCGATTCCTTTTTCGCGAGCCAGTTTCACCGCCGGTGCGATGATGGTCTCCTCTTCACGATTGCCAAATAAACCGCCTTCACCTGCATGGGGATTCAGGCCCAACATCACCAGCTTCGGTGTGCGACCGTAGATTTTCTTGAGCGCTTCGTGAGTCAACTCGGTGACTTCCAGTATCAACTCCGTCGTCAACAACTGAGGAACCTCGAAGTACCCACAATGCGTGGTGACCAAACTACAACTGAACGCCGGAGAAGTCATCATCATGCAGAACCGCTCGGTTTTCTGTCGCTCCGCAAACAGTTCCGTGTGCCCGGGATAAGGAATCGCGGCCGCGTTCCAAGCCTCCTTGTTAATCGGACAGGTTACGACAGCATCCACTTCATGCAAGAGAGCCGCATCGATTGCCGCGTTGATGTAAGCAAACGACGCCGCACCCGTCAGCCGATTGACCTTTCCCGGTCGAAGCTGATCGGCACCGATTAAACCTGAGTTGACAATGCTCCGTTCCTCGGTGGGCATCGGCAGTCCCGTCGCCTTGCTCACAGCGATCATTGCAACACGATCACCAAACACGATCGGTGTGCAAATTTTGCGAATCTCGGGATCGGCGAGCAGTCGTAAACATAGTTCTGGACCAACGCCGGCAGCATCGCCCATGGTGACCGCAATTTTCGGAAGTGTTGTCATAGGGGGAAAGAGTTTTCAGTTGGCAGAATTCAGATTTCAAAAACGTCACGATTGACACTGGAGTCCACTGACAGCTTACCAAATATCCGCCTGCCAACCGACAACCGACAACCGACAACCGACAACCGACAACTGACAACTGACAACTGACAACTGACAACTGACAACTGTCAGCCGACAACTGCCAACTCCTCTCATTTCGTCTTCTGATACAGCGGCAACATGCGGTAACGGACTTCCAGCGACAACAAATTCATGGTCGTCACGTACAACCGACCACCAAATGCGCCCCAACGATCAGGCACCGGATTGTAAGGGTGCCAACTACCCGCCATCTCGCCCGTTTTCACTTGCGACTCGATCAACAGCGGCCGCAACTTCGCATCCCATTTTTCCCACAGCGGCCCATCAAGATGTTTTAAGACTTGAGTCGCGTAATACCAATAGTAGGTATCACGTTGGCGAGGCGTCGCATCGCTGGGCATTTGCTCCTCCACCATATAAGCCGCTCCTTCAAGCAAACGCGAATCGCCCCGATCCCAGCCGCGATAAATGCGCATTAGCAGCGCGACAGAAGTCATCGAGACAGTCGCACTGCGACCTTGAATTCGGGAAACGCCTTCGGTATCGATCGCAAATGGATTGTATCGGTAGCGCGATTCATCGCCAGTTTCGGAAGCCGAATCAAGCCACTGGTCGATCCCATTGAATACTTTCGCGTCAACGTCCAGCCCCGCTAAATCACCGCTCTGCAACGCCATCATCATCCAACCCGAAACTGAGGTATCGGATGATCGCATGTTGGATTCCGCAAAATATCGCCAACCGCCTTTTCGTGCATCTTGAGTCGCCACGATATAGTCAAGTGCTTTTTGCGCCACCGGTTTGAGTTGCACATCTTGCGTCATCCCATAGGCTTCACAAAGTGCGAGCGTGGCAATTCCATGACTGTACAAACGACACGCCGCATCGGATTTTTTATCGGCTTCGACGTACAAACCGCCTTCATCGTTCTGGTTTTCGACCAGCCACTGCACGGCATGATTGACGGTCCGCGCGTATTTGAATTCGCGATGGTTATAGCCCGCGCCCTGAAACGCGAGCAGCGCCAGCCCCGTCGCGGCGGTATCACTGTTGAGCTGACTGACGTGTTGTGGATGATCCGTATCGTAGATCGACAACGACCAACTGCCATCAGGCGATTGATTTCTCGCGAGAAACTCTAAACCAAGTTCAATTGCGGCTTCTGTTTCTGGCTCGCTGGAACCCGCCACCGCCGCTGGCGTACGATTCTGAAACGCTTCCTTCGCTAGTACGGCATCAGGGTTGATCGCTGGTGCGCCGCCGAAATCCGTTTTGCGAAATCGATCGTCAAAATCAGGTTGGATTTGCAGACTTTCGCGCGACGCCGGCAAGGTCATCACGCCCAGTGAAATACTGGCAACGTCACCCAAACCGGCGGCTCCCGCCGGAGCGAGGATCTCCATCGCCGCGCCTTGTTGCGAATCAGTCGATTCGGTGCGGTCGAGCGCGACTTGAGCGGCGTCAATGGAAAAAGCGGGGCCCGTTGTCGTTGCCGCGCCCGGCGTAGTGCTAACCGGATTCGACTCCGATGCTGGTTCGGTCGGCTCGGTCAGCTTGGGCATTGCCGTGGTGGGTCGTGAGCCCGGATCGATCTGGCTCAACTTGGGTGAGCTATTGAGACTTTCGATTAGCGAATCCGCCAACTCCGCCGAAGTGCTGCGTCCGCGACTGCGAGTTGGTCCGCCCGAATCCATCACGGGCAATGAAGTTGCCGCGTGAAGTAGCAGAGCCGTTGCCGATCGTCCAATGCCCGATCCCGGCAAGGCGGCGGTCGCCGTACGGCCAAGATTCGCGGCCGTCGACTCGCCTGGAGAAACGTCGGTTCGTTCGGCGGCGGCGATCGAGTCTCCGAGCTCCGAGTCAGCGCTACCGATTCCTGGATCGCGACTGATCACGGGAGCGAGTGCAACTTCCGTGCGAGCGCTGCCGTTCTTTTGATTCTCTTCTTCGTCATCGTCTTCTTCATCTTCAAAAGGGGCTCCCGGCTGAGAATCCGATTTTGCTCGCTCGCGAGAATCGGCCAATTGGGCAGCGAGATCGGAAAGGCCCTCGTTGCTGGCTTCGCCCGTTTCGGTGGCGGCGTCGGTTTCGAGTGTGACTGGCGACTCGCCACCGCGGTGGGCAACGCTCGTCGATTCGGCATTCGGTGCGAGATCCGACGTGTTGGGCACGGACGAAGTGGCTCGTGGCGCGACGGCTTCCGCACCAGCATCAGCCACGAGAGTCGGTTGTTGATCATCCGTGCTGCGAGATCGCCGAGTTGATTCGGGATTGAGCTGTGAAACCTCGGGTTGCCCGCCACCGGAACGCCGCCTCGATTCCGTGGTGTCGGCGACGATTTTGGTGGGACCGAGATCGACGGAAGTTTCGCCTTTTTCTGCGGCAATCTCACCACGATGCGCTGCGGAAGCCGAATTGACGCGAGCGGCAGACGATTCGGCTGTTTGAGTTGTCGGCGTTTTGCTGCCGGAAATCTTTGCGGCGGCGGTCGTGTCAGCCGTGAAGGCGCTGCTGGGCGTTTGCGCTTCGGATGTACTTCGACGAGCGGTCGAAGACTGCGACGCGGCCAACAAACGAGTTTCAGAACTCGGACTGGTTGATTCACGTCGTTTGGCGGTTGCGGAAGGCGTGGTTGCGGGGCTGGTCATGCCGCCGACTGCGGACTCAAGATTCTGAGATCGGCCAGCTCCAGCGACTCCCTCGCTGCTTCGCGTGACGGAAAGCGTCTTCGAATTGAGTTGGTTAGTAGCAGAACTTGAGTTCGGTTGAAAAGAAGGCTTTTCGATCGCGACGGGTGACGCGGCAACAGTGGCTTCCGTCGTAGACCGACGGGGCTCCGTTGATTGGGACGATGGACTGGGAATCGTCGGGGTTGGCGTTTGCGTTTGACGCCGCTGGGCACTGGAAGTGATTTGCGTGGACGGACTGGACGTAGATTTAGGAGAATTGACGAGAGACGGCTGCGTGGTTTCACTGCGAGTCGGACGTCGCGTGACGGAAGTCGCAGCAGCCGATGGCTCAGGCTTCTTCGATTTTTGAGCGGTCGCAGCGTTGGCCGGATTGGTGGGAGCGGTCTGTTTTACGAGTGGCAGTTCCGGCGTCGGGTTCTTTTTTCTAGCCGCCGATTGAGAAGGTTGGGGTGCGGACTCGGCAGTGGTGGCAGCGGCCTCAGCGCGACGAGGCGAGGAATCCGAGCGCGTGATGGTGGGTGAAGGTGTCGGCGACGGAGTGGCGGAAGCTAACTGAGGCTGCGACTCCGTTGCGGTGGTGGGAGTCGTTTCCGATTGTCGCGGGACGGCCTCCGCAGTAGCTGATTCGGTTGGCTGCGGTGTGGTTTTCGCGTCCGCCGGCGCGGAAGACAGAACCGCTTGAGCTGTCGC
>JBGSKR010000488.1:0-5453 GCA_041741135.1 Mariniblastus sp. | reverse complement strand
CATGAACCATCTTATTGCGATCGATCTTGGAAAATTCAATTCAATGGTCCGTTTCTACGAAACCGCAACGAAAGGCTATCAATTTGCCAAAGCCTCTACGGAAAAAAACTATTTTCGTACATTGCTCACGCAACATCCAGTGGATCTGGTCGTTGTCGAAGCCTGCTGGCCGAGCGGTTGGGTCAAAGACTTGTGTCACGAATTGAGGATTCCGATCATTGTCTACAGCACCCATGAAGAAGCGTGGCTGTTCAAAAACGTCAAACGCAAGACGGACAAAGATGACGCCCTCAAGCTGGCACGCATGGCCAGCTCGGGACATCTCAAATCAACGCACATACGGTGGTGTCCGAGTTGGGCGGAGAAACCCGCCCGTCTACCCGCTTCTCCCCCATTTTAGGGCGATTGGTTTTCAAGCCTTGCTTTTACGAGTCTGACAAAATCCGCGCCACAAAAATTGACCGAAACCGAATTCGAATTCGTCGCCACGATCTCCGAGTCAGGAATTGTCAGGTTGAATTCTTCCTCGACAGTCATCACAAGCTCTACGATGTCAAGTTCATCCGCACCGAGTTTTGTAGTAAGAGAATCGTCCAAGGAAAAGTCGGCCGTCGCAACGCCCATTTGTTCTGCAATAATGCGTTTGACTTTTTCGCCTATCTCGTCTGTTTGGCTCGAAGTGCGTTTCGATTCAGTTGCGTTAACATCTTGATCAGGAGCAGGTTTCGAGTGCGATGATTGCGAGCATGAAGCCAGCAGTGACGTCAGGAGGGCAAGTGCCGTCAGTGATAAAGCGTTGATTCGAAACATTGAAGGTGGCTCAAGTTTGGGGGAGTACATCCGCGTTCACCAAGCGACCGGATGAACGCTTAACATCAATTTCCGCACCAATCGTTTGCTTTGGTGCAACGCCGTTGTTCGCCGCATGTTCGTTGTCGGCTTGACGTAAAGTCTAGTGCCAGTCGTGACCACACCATAAGCATTGTTTCGCAACGGGTGTACGCACAAGTCGATGGCATTCCGAGCAACGATTTTCGTTGACATCACCGCGACGAAATTGTAATACACGGTCCACCGCATTAGCAATTCGATCGTCGTATGGAGTTTGAAACGCGGCTAGCACGTCCGTATCATCGACGTGGCCGTCGCGGTCTTCCAAGAATTCGTGAAGCTTGAGAATTTTGGAGTCTTCGGCATCGCTCACAATCGGTGCGATGTATTCGGTAACACGCCGTTCCAACGGTGTCATCAAGTGCGGAAAGTGCTGCAAGACGTATGCTCGCAAGGCGACATCGTCATCATAGGTGTTGGCCGTCATTGCAACGCCGCAGAAAGATGTTGGATGTAGCGACATGACGTGTGTTCACAATTTGTCGGCGAACTATCTACTACTACCGACTCAGTTGGTAGTAGTAGCACTATGTTGATGTATACTGCCAACTACGGGAACCCAACTGACGGCTCCTCAATTTTAGCGAACGTCAGGAAAGATGAACAGCAGATTTTTGCTGTTCATCAGTGCTTCTTAAAGCCACCGCGCTCCTTAAACAGAAAGCTTGAGCATCGGCTACCTTTGACCCTCACTACGCGATGTCCGATTCTTACTTACTGGTTATTGCGTCGATTTTGCGATCCAGAGATGTCACTTATCGGCCGCAATTCCATGGTGTTCTGACAAGTATTCACTAAGCGAAACCGAATCCGCCAGTGAAAGAGACGCAATCTGGTCCCCGAGTGTTGAAATCGCAACATCAAACGAATCTTTTTGTCGCCGGTTGTCATCAGCCTGGGCTTGTTGACCTACCGGGAGGATTCCATGTATGTCGCTCAGGTACGCGGTCAATTCAGTTGCGTCGGCATTCGATAGGGCCGCAATTTGGTCACCTAACGTCGGAATCGCGGCTTCGGCTGCAGACTTCTGTGCAGTGTCGACTATTGGAACATTTGTTGGGAGTGCCGAGCTATCGCACCCCACAAGCAATGCGGCAGCGACAACCAGAAGGATCAATGGGATTGGTTTAACAGTCATGATTTCTGGTAGAACGAACCGAAGGCTACTGAGACGCATGGCGTATTGGAATCTATCTGGCGGGCAGGAAGGTGTCGGATTACGTTTGCTTTGAACTAGCCGGTCTCCGCGTGTTTCAGTGCTCGCGTCTATTCGAGTACTACGAGAACCTCACTAACGACTCCCGATTCTAGCGGACGTCGGGAAGGATTGACAGCAGATTTTTGCTGTTCTTCAGTGCTACTTAAAGCCACTGAGCTACGTGAGTAACGAACCTGATCATCGGCTACGTTCGCTCCTGGCTACGTTACCTTATCTTGCCGAAAGAAGTTGTGTGTGGCACCCAATGTCCACAGCAGGCCAGCCGTTGAATTAGCGATGTGATCGTCTTGAATGAATGCTCCTGCGTCGATCGGAGTCGAGGGTTCACGACAACCGATCGCGATAGTAATAGCATCGGATCCAGCCGGCGATACAGCAATGAGACGAGCGTAGTCGTATCCGTGCGTGCGAATCACCACCCATCCCTCATCGGATACGCACAGCTCGTGTGGGGACGGTTCGTTGCCCTCCTGCCAACGTTCCCAGATTACGCTTGCGTCACTGTTGTCGATCAGTTGGTACCGAAAGCCGCGTTGCTCTTGGCCATACACGTATCCGAATGTCGTAGCGTCCGGGGGTTGGCCATCACGTTGATTGATCGTCTTATTTTCCGGAGATCTGGCTTCCGCCCGGTAGCCCTGACGCTGCGACAACACCGTGATGTCTGGATAGCCGACTGCCGTCATGTTTCGAACCGATCGTACGAGTGGGCCGACCGCAGCACAAGCAAGAACGACCAGCTTTTTGAGTGGGATTGGAAGAACCTACCGCAATCAATGCGGCGGGGGGAGTTGGGTGGGCACCCTGTGTGAAACTCGAATCCCCCGCCGTATGGATCGGGCGTTGAACTAAGCCGACGCAGCGGACGAGATGGACTTGCCATGCGAACGCCAACCACGGTTCGGCTTACGCCAGCATCAGTTTATCACAGCGCTCGGTCAAGCGGCAAGTTACGGCAGCAGGCGATCTCCATTGATCGCGGTCAGTTGATTTGGCGTTAGAGGCTGCCCGTACATCTGCTTGTAGGGAGCCGCCTGAATTCATCAAGTAACCAAATCCACGAAGGAGTGTTTTGGCTGAACGCGCAAACGAAAAGAACGATCTGCAATTAGCCCGAAAACCAAGATCCATTCATCGCAACATCGCACTGACAAGTCGAACAAATCACTTCAGCCCAAACCCAAAAAAACGCTTCACGAAGCGACGCGCTACCAGTGCGCACCAGCAACGCCAAAACCAGATAGAAAATCCACAATCCCGCTAAACTCTTTCAGGAACGCTTTGCGTTTTGTTATCTCGCGGCTGACAGTTAATGCCCCAATCCTGTGGCTCGAATGCCGGGGAATAAGGTCAAGCCATCCCAAGATTCGGAACTGTCGCTTAGGTCCCTGAATCCGAGAAGTTTTCCCGTAATTCTAACCTCTCCCTCAAGCATTTTCGCGGGCACACCATGAGGAAACCAAAATATCAATGTATGCCCATCGTTCGACTTAAAATGGCGATAAAGCCCGGATTTTCTGTGATCGTGTTCTGCAGGGATATTTTCCACGGCCCCCGTCAGCTTAACGATCTGTCCGGCAAATTTGCGATCTACATTCAAGTTTTTAATGAATTCCTTGACAATTTGATTATCGGTTTGATTTGAACTGTGCGGCGTGATCGCCTGATCAGGAGTTGGCCACCCAGTATCGGTTCGCCGGCGCACAACATGAGGGACAACGCAGCCATCCATTAGCACTGCCACCGCTATTTCCTCAATCGGATTTCCAATCTGTTCTACCTGAAATGCTATTTCCCAAAACCAAACACCATTGCGAGCATCGAAGGGAATCAGTTTTGTTTCAATAATTGTCGAACCATTTGGGAACTGCTTTGCCGCGACGAGTTGATCTCGATAGGTCTGAGCGGCAATCATTGCGACGTTTGCGGAAATGGGAGGATTCGAATTCCTGCGGTCCCATTTTGGAATTTGCGACACGTTTTCAATGTCCAACTCGGCTGAAAACGTATGTGTGTCACTCCTGCCGCCGATAAAGGTGCCGGTGAATCCATAGCTAACGTCGAGCGTTGCAGGCGGAGGGCGATAGAGATACCAACTCGCCACGGCGGCAATGGCAGAAAGCAAGGCGACGCCAATCAGCAATGTGCGAATAGAATACTTCAAGTGGTTTTGATCCTCGACTTGAGCGAGATAACGGGCGCGTTCACCGGGAACGCGCGCGAATTTACCATGTCAAAAACGCTAGCTCGCGTTCTCCGGTGGAACGCTTTGTTCTGCATCATCCACCGCAAAACGCACGCGAAAATGCTGTGCCGAGTCCGCAGTGGCATTTGGAAGACCATTATACGAGATTGCGCCGATTGAGTCAGCTTCCGAGAGATAATAATCAACGATTGTGTCAGCCCCATCATCGTATCCGAGCGAACTGGTTTCGCTTGCTCTTCGACCGACGAAATGTTCGACAACTGTCATCATCTCCCCCACGCCATTTCCAGATTCGTTGGCGATCACAGTCGCAGTCCGATGCGCACTTCGTATTGCTTCACGTAGCGCGTCGTCAGCCGAACGAATGGCAGCGTAGATTGGAGTCGGGGGGTGGAATGTAAAGTTTTGCTTTATGCGTCCGAAGAAAGGATGGCGCAACGTCGAAAAATGCCGTTCCGTGGCCGCCATTGCGGACATCAGGACGGACAAGCTCGCATTACGAATCACTATCAGGTGAACGACGGACTTCGTTGACGACCACGAATTTTGGATTGCCTCGCCACCACCCTCGCGAATCTCCGCATCAGTGAGTCCGCAGTCCTTCAATGCAGCGAGAACTGTATTGCGCAAAGTGAGTGCCTGATCGAAGCAAGCCACCTTCCGCCCTGCTGTCGTCGATAATTCAAGCGTTGCCTCGTACGCTTCGACCTCGCGTTCCACTCGGACACTTGTCAAAACTTCGATATATCGCAAGTCGTGATTCTCCTGTGCAGAACGTATTGGAATCTATCCGGCGGCAGGAAGCCGACGGATAGATTTCGCGTTGAACTTGCCGTCTTCGCGTGGCGACGGGTTCGCGTCTATGCGGATTCTACGAGAAACCGACTAACGGCTCTCCGAGTTTAACGGACGCAGGGTTGGATGAACAGCAGATTTTTGCTGATCTTTCCAACATCAAGAATGTTCGGATGTGACGAACCTTCGCGAACCACATGCGTTTTTCGCTCGCACTTTAGCCGACCTTCTTGAACAGAGAATTTGAGCATCGGCTCGGGCTCTTGGTGAATCACCCGTTATCGCTTCGGCAACAAGCGTTTTTACTGAGCACCCGTTCCATCAATCCGCGATGTCAAATTC
>JBGSKR010000487.1:0-2233 GCA_041741135.1 Mariniblastus sp. | reverse complement strand
CTATCGACTTTTCCCGATCGCCCCCCAGCGCCGCGCCGGAAACGTGCCCAAGGTAGACGTACATAAACGTCCCCGGCATCATCGCAATCCAACTGGTCAACACGTACTCCCAGAATCTCACTTTTGTCAGTCCGTAAAGATAGTTTTGGACGTTGAAAGGGATCGCGGGGGACAGACGCAGTAGTCCGACGACTTTCCAACCGCCTTCCTCAATCGCTTTGTCCATCGCGTCAAAGTTTCGATTGCCCTCGGCCATGGACGCGACTTTGTCACGAGCAAAGTACCGGGCGATTAGGAATGCCAATGCCGCTCCAACTGTCGAAGCAATCGAAACCGTAATAAAACCGCCCAGCAAGCCGAAGACTGCTCCAGCCACAAGCGTCAGGATCGTGCCGGGCACAAACAGAATCGTCGCGATAACGTAAATAACGCCCAGAGCAACCGGCCCCCAGATTCCCAACGATTCAATCCATTCCTTCAGCCCGCTGCTGAGGGTGCCCAGCGGTAGAGAGCTAACAATGGCCAGCAACGCGGCAATGATGGCCACGTAAGCTCCCCATTTCCAATATTTGTACGAGTCAGATTTTGCCATAGCAAACTAATCCTGCATCTTCGAGGTTCAGCGAGAGAAGGTGCTCGCTTGAATCAACAGCCGCACCACATTGGCTCAGTTTCGACCGTCATCCGTCAGACTAGCAAGTTATGTGCCGCTGGGCGAATACGCACCTCAAAGTTCCTAAGGTACGAAAAGAGAGTAAAAGCAAAATGATCTTTCTGGCTGGCGGTTCCCAATCAACGCCAGCAGTCCAATCTTACGCCGCGATCTCCAATTTCACACAATGCTTCGGAAACACTGTCCGCTGGTGAAACATTGGGTAATTAGCTGATCGCTGTTCGACCAACACGCTCACAGCGCGACCAGTGCATTCTCTGACTTCACCAACTCGATATGGCGCGTCAGGGTTGATTTCTCTAGCAGGCAATTGATCAAGTCGACGGGTACGATAATTGCATGATGTCGTGCGACAGCCCGCCCAAATGATTGGAGTCCGTTTCTGTTGCATCGTCCAACCGTGCGGCGCAACGGACGCGTTGCAACACTCTTGAAAGGTTTACGTTGGCAAAGAAAAGCTCGAGCATCGAAATGACTGATGAACTTATCGACTTGCTGGAATTATTGTGCGGAAAATGGACGCACGTGATCTTAATGGTGCTGCATGAGAAAAGTCATCGTTTCGGTGAACTGAAAAGCGCAATCCCACGCATCTCAACCAAGATGTTGACTCAATACCTGCGAGCGTTGGAACGAAACGGAATTGTCACACGCACCGTCGCTGCATCTATCCCACCGCGAACCGACTACGAACTGACAACGCTTGGACAAGACCTTGTTCAGCACCTAATGCCAGTGGGCAAATGGGCCAAGAGCAAGATGAAGCAGTTCGAGAAGGCCCGAAAGATCTACGATGCCGCAAATGCTTGAGGTATCACAAAGACTGTAGTTCCGCCGAACCAAAGCGAGCAGAAAATGAGATATTCCGGCCAGTGATGGTTGAGCGCCATGACCATACGAGATCACTTTTTCTTTCCTCGTAGAACCACTTCCGTCAACCGCAAGTACTCGCCCAACGACCAGGCTTGAAACGGACAACCACGAGGCGTATGCGGTGATTCGGCGTCGGCAATCTCCGAGATGTGACCAAGTCCCACGTCTTCGAGGTGTGCTTCCAGCGGATAGAGGAACTGATCGTTCACATGTTTGATGTTAGCCTTGTTATTTCCGTGAACGCGCAACCAGGCTTCAACAAAGGGGCCTATCAGCCATGGCCAGACAGTTCCCTGGTGATAGGCTCCATCGCGCTCGACGACTCCGCCAGAATAGATTGGTTTGTATTGTTGGTTTTCCGGGCTAAGCGAACGCGGCCCCAACGGCGTGAGCAACATCAACTCGACAACATCGACGATCGAATTGGCTTTTTCTCCGTCGATTATTTGATACGGTAATCCACCCACGGAAAAGATTTGATTCGGCCGGATCGCGGCGTCGGTTTTGGCTGGCTCGTGGTCGCAATCGACAACATCGTATAAACAGCCGGTGTCGTCGTTCCAGAATCTTGCGAGAAAGGAATCTTGCGCATGTTTCAAATGCGGTTTCCAGGCTTTGGAAAACGATGCCCCAATCCACAGTGCATTAATCCACAGCGATTGAATCTCAACTGGTTTACCGATTCGC
>JBGSKR010000486.1:0-2498 GCA_041741135.1 Mariniblastus sp. | reverse complement strand
TACGTTCGAGGAAGAGTATTCGGATATAGAGATGGCTCATTGTAATGACCCTAATTTGAAGCAAAAGTTGGAGGAATACAAATCGGCTTACCTAGACGAATCGAGTAGTTTGCCATGCCAATACTTGCGATCCAGAACATTCGTAAAGACCGCATTAGCGTACCCAAGTCAGTTTTCAATAATTAATGCTGGAGCAAAACACCACGATCACATAATCACCAACAAAGATCATGACGGCTTGGAACTCATTCCCAACTCTAAGCAGATCTCATTCATTCGTATTCAGGCAAATTCTTATCCGAGAAAGGGAAGCGACTAAGGATGGCCAGAAAAGAACCCGAACTCTACGCCCATCTCGAATGGCTCGGCTACATCCAGCCCGTTGGCCTTGTCGTATCCGCACCTGCGTTGCTCAACGCCCAAGCCCATATCAACCACAACATCGTTCCTGAGCATCGCCGTTTTCTGGAGACGCTTCCCACCGACGAAAACGGCGAACGTATTCCGCAGATCACTGATTTTTCAGGATTTGTGCAATCCGTGCTGGGCTGGGAACGAGAAGACTTGCGTACTGTTCCCGCCGATACATTGCCGACTGAATTCGACGGACTGGAAATCGTCCTCCCGGAATACAACGAAACACTTCGGCCAACTTATGTCGTTCCAACATTCGAACCGACCGAAGACGATCCTAAATGGACGGCGCTGGTCAAACAATACGACCCCGATGTGAATCTCGATGAAGACGCAGTTGGTGACAGCCGCCGCTGGCAAGCCTCGCCGCATGCCCGCTTCGAACGCTTGCTACGTGAGACCGAGATTTCGTTCGGCATTCTCACCAACGGTCAACTGGTTCGACTTGTGTACGCACCGCGCGGCGAAACCAGCGGTTATCTGACTTTCAATCTGACCGAGATGATCACCGTTGCCGGTCGCCCCCTATTCGCGGCCATGCACATGTTGCTTTGTGCACCCCCGGATGTTCACGCTCGATCGAAACCAGCGGCTGCCTGCGATTTTGATCGACAGTCGTAAATTTCAAAACGCCGTTTCGACCCAATTGGCTGAACAAGTTATGGCGGCACTGTTTGATATGCTGCGTGGGTTTCAATCCGCCAGTGATGCCAGCGGTGGAAAACTGCTGGGCAATGTGTTGGAAAAGAATCCACAGCACGTTTACCATGCGCTCGTCAACGTGCTGATGCGAGTTGTGTTCGTCCTGTACGCGGAAGATCGCGGTTTAATTTCCAACGATCCTGTTTACACCAATCACTACAGCATCAACGGGCTGTTCGAGCGATTGCGGCAGGATGCGGGACGTTTCCCGGACACGATGGATCAGCGGTTCGGAGCCTGGGCACAATTGTTGACCCTGTTCCGATTGATCTATCAAGGCGGATGCCACGACGAATTGAATATTCCTGCGAGAGAAGGTTACCTGTTTGATTTTCAGCGATATCCTTTTTTGGAAGGTCGATTTGACGATGGCAACGCGCGCATTCTGACGCAGGAGGAAATCGATTCGCCGATCCAAGTTCCCCGCGTCAGCGATGGCGTGATCTATCGTATGCTCAACAACCTGTTGATCTTACAAGGTGAACGGCTCAGTTATCGGACATTGGATGTTGAACAGATCGGCAGCGTCTACGAAGCCATCATGGGATTTCTGGTAGAAGTTTCGACGGGCCGGTCGATCGCGATCAAGCCGGTCAAGAAGCATGGTGCCCCGACGACGATCAACCTGGAAGCGTTGCTGGCGGTCGCCGGAAAAGATCGTGCGAAATGGCTGAATGAAAAAACCGATCAGAAACTAGGCGCTACCGATGCAAAGACTTTAAAAGCCGCAACGACGATCGACGAGTTGCTGGAATCGCTCGCCAAAAAAATCGCTAAGCGAGTCACTCCCAACATCGTTCCCGGCGGGGCGATGGTGTTTCAGCCATCCGACGAACGCCGACGCAGTGGTTCTCATTACACACCGCGTTCATTGACCGAGCCGATTGTCAAAACGACACTTGAGCCGATTCTCAGTCAGCTAACAGACACCGCAACCGAACTCCCCACCATTTGGCAGCCAACATCGCACGACAAAAAACGTTACACGGCGGGCGAAATTGCCGAGCGAATCCGCCTGTCGGAAATACGAGTCAAAGAAGCCGAACAAGCGCGAGCCATCGGCCCCCCTCATCCGGCTCAAATCCTCGACCTGAAAATCTGCGATCCTGCGATGGGCAGCGGTGCGTTCTTGGTGGAAGCCTGTCGGCAACTGGGAGACCATTTGATTCGGGCTTGGTATGCGCACGACTTGGTGCCAGCCGAGATTCCTCCCGACGAAGACGAAGTGCTATACGCTCGCCGCCTTGTGGCCCAGCGATGTCTGTATGGAGTGGACAAAAACGACATGGCAGTTGATCTGGCGAAGCTATCGCTATGGCTGGTGACTTTGGCGCGAGATCATGCGTTTACATTTTTGGATCATTCGTTGTGTCACGGTGATT
>JBGSKR010000485.1:0-4332 GCA_041741135.1 Mariniblastus sp. | reverse complement strand
TGGTTGAATTGTTGGTCGTGGTTGCGATTATCGGCGTCCTCATTGGGTTATTACTTCCCGCTGTGAGCGCAGTTCGCCAGTCCGCCAAACGTTCAAAATGCCAAAACAACCTGCGCCAATTAGGACTTGGGATTCACTTGTTCGTGGACAGTCACGGGGGAAAGTTTCCTTGGACTACCCACGCAGGTGAGAGCGGGTCTTGGGTTCAAACGCTGAAACCGTTTACGGAATCAGTCGATTTGATCCGAATCTGCCCCGAGGATAAATCGGCAGAAAAATGGCTGACCGGCAGTCGAGCGGGAACGAGCTACATCATTAACGATCTCGTTGCCAATCCGAGTCTGCCCAGCAGTGTCACGAATTTTAATCGCTTGAAATCGACGCACGGTTTAATTGTGTTGTTCGAAGGCGTGAGTTCTCGCGGGATTCATGACGATCACGCGCACTGTTCAAGTTTCTATACGCCACTGAAGGTTTCTCGAAACCTCGTGTGGGATTTCTTGATTCAAGAGATTGAAACTGAGCGACATTTTTCTTCGTCGAATTATTGGTTTGCCGATGGACACGTGGAAACGCTCTCATCGGACACCGTGTATCAGTGGACTCAAGAGGACATTGCCAATGGAACAAACTTTGCGATGCCTGAATGAGTCGATTTTACTTTTTAACCAACTACAAAATTTTTTAGATAAGCATAAACATGAAGATGAAACAAATACGAAAATTCTTGCTCGCCTGTTGCGGGATTTTGGGAACGCTGGTGGGAGGTCTGCAAAATGCAGATGCGCACGGCGGGCGTCGCTTGGATATTCAAGTCCGAAACAATCAACTGATTGCTCAAGGTTTTAACAGCGGCCATGACGATGGTGGCGGGGCAATTCGTCCCTATCACAACGCCATTCACGACCACTGGTCGAATGTGTTGGGCACTTCGATCGCGATCGCGACTTTTCCTGGATTTGACATTAAAAATCCGAGCGAATTGTCAGGGGAATCATTGGTGCTCGAATTAATGGGGGCCAAAAAATGGGTTTACTCTCCGAACCCAATTGAAACAAATTCCTTTGTCAACTTAGATGCAGTTGAATTTATCGAAATTGAATTTAACCAATTGCATAACTTTCGAACCGATGTGCCCGATTCTCATCTAATTGCCAACAACATTTTGGCGAACGGTCACTATCACTTCGATATGAGTTTTGTCATTGGTCAGCAACCAACCGATACGTTCTATGCGATTCAGTGGAAGCTTTCAGCCGTCAACAGTTCCATTTTGGACAGCGATCCGATTTACACAATCCTTGCCCCCGATCCTGCAAACGGATTGGGTAACGGACCTCATTACCACCAAAGCGCGATTGCCTTGGAAAGTTTCCTTGGTGTGACAGCAATTCCGGAACCGGGCTCGGCGAGTTTGTTGGCTCTTCTGTCGCTAGTAGGATTGCAACGAGGACGACGGTCTGCGAAAGCTTAAAACTCGGCAGTCGTTGAGAATTTCGACGATGGTTGCTTGTTGATCGATTCGGTTGATCTGCAGCAACCATCGTTTTTTCGTGCTCAGACCGTTTGCAGAACTTCGTTTAACGGTCAGCCGAAAGTTGCGGAGGATTTGCTCAAATTTTCGCTGCCGCTAAAACTTTCGCCGCTTCGACTGCGAAATAACTCAGCACTCCGTCCGCGCCGGCTCGCTTGAACGCGATCAAGCTTTCCATCATCGCGGCTTCATAGTCGAGCCAACCGTTTTGAACGGCTGCCATCAACATCGCATACTCGCCGCTGACTTGATAAGCAAACGTCGGCACACCAAGCTCTTGTTTGACGCGGTAAACAATATCTAAATAGGGCATCCCCGGTTTGACCATTACCATGTCCGCGCCTTCCGAGATATCGAGTTTGACTTCTCGGATCGCTTCGTTGGAATTGGCCGGGTTCATTTGGTAGGTCTTTTTACCGCCCTTTACATTCGCGCTCGCCAAATTGGACTTGGAACCGATCGCATCGCGGAACGGGCCATAAAATGCAGAAGCATACTTTGCCGCGTAAGCCATGATCATCACGTTTTCGAAACCAGCCAAATCAAGCGTCGCACGAATCGCTCCGACGCGTCCATCCATCATGTCAGAAGGAGCAATGATGTCGCAACCAGCCCGAGCTTGGATCACTGCCTGCTCGCACAGCAACTGCACCGTTTCGTCATTGGCAACTTCATAGCGCGGACTATCTGCACCGATATTTCCAGATGGCAAATTAACCGGACGAACCAAACCGTCGTGGCCGTGTGATGTATAGGGATCAAGAGCCACATCGCAGATGATTCCAATATCGGGAACGGCAGACTTGATCGCAGAAACAGTTTGACAAACCAGATTGTCGGGGTTGATGGCTTCAGCAGCGTCGGGTGTCTTCTTGCTCGGATCGGTTTCCGGAAAAATGGCAATCGCTGGAATGCCTAACTCATAAGCTTCGGTGACGGAGTTAATTAAGACATCGATCGATTGCCGAAAAACGCCGGGCATCGATGAAACTTCGTTATTCTGAGATTTGCCCGACTGCACGAACACCGGCCAAATGAGATCGCTCACCGACAACTGGTGCTCGGCAACCAATTTTCGTGACCATTCAAATTGTCGCAAGCGACGCATGCGAGTAGCAGGATAATTTGGCGTTGGCATCGGTGTTGAGGTCGTCGTCATGGAAAGGATGGTAGAAAAAAAACACAGGTCGGGTAGAATGGGGGACGCCCAAACTGAACCGACGAACAAACTTTATCGTCAAATTCGAACGTTCTTCTAGCGACGATGAATTCAAACTTTAAATTCACGCCTTCAATCAAAGCGGAAAGCCCGAATGTCAATTTTCAAAACAGCTCACGCTCAATCCTCTCAAACTGGGACTCTTGTCCTGTTCCGCTTCACTCTTCTCAGTTTCGTTTTATTCGGTTCATTCGTCAAAGGGAAGACCGTCGCGCAAGATTGGACGAATTGGCGTGGTCCAGAACAAACCGGCGTTTCTCGCGAGACCAATCTTGTTGATTCATGGTCGCTCAAGCCACCTAAAAATGTTGCGTGGGTTTCTAAAACGGGCGGTCGAGCGACTCCGATCGTGTTGAACGGTCGAGTTTACTTGAATTGCCGAACCACGGACGATGTGAACGATCCGGTCGAGAAAATTAACAGCCGCGAGCAAGTGGTTTGCTTTGATGCGGAAACCGGCAACGTTATTTGGCGAGATGTGTTCAACGTTTTCCAAACCGACGTTCCTTCGTCTCGCGTTGGATGGGCCGCTATGTGCGGAGACAAAGAGACCGGCAATGTTTTCGTGCACGCGGTGAGCGGACTATTCCGCTGTTATAGCCCTGAGGGAAAGATCGTGTGGGAAAGATCATTGACCGAAGAGTACGGAAGAATTTCTGGCTATGGCGGGCGAACCCAAACGCCCATCATCGATGAAGACCGTGTGATCCTAAGTTTTCTGGCGACGAACTGGGGTGCGGAAAAAGGGCCAGGTCCAAAACATTATTATTACGCTTTTGACAAACGGACAGGTGATCTGCAATGGGTGACACCAGTCGGAGGTGCGCCTGAAGACACGAACTATTCTGTGCCAGTCGTTGCCATCGTCGATGGGCAGCGTTTGTTGATTGGGGGAAACTGCGACGGAGCCTTGTACGCACTCAACGCTCGCACTGGAAAAGAGATTTGGCAGTTCAATATGTCGAAGCGTGGGCTGAATAGTTCACCGGTTGTTGCTGGCAATTATGTTTACATGGCTCATGGTGAAGATAATATTGACTCGCCCGAGTTCGGTCGCGTCCAATGCATTGACGCGCGTGGTTCCGGCGACATTACGAGTACCAACAGTGTGTGGCGAGTCGATGGAGTAAAAGCTGGCTATACCGCATTGCTGGAGAACGATGGTATGGTTTATGTAATGACTGATCTTGGAAACTTGCACGCATACGACAGTCAAACGGGTGCCCCTCTGTGGGTTCATGATTTAGGCACCGTTGGCAAAGGCTCGCCGGTGTGGGCGGACGGAAAAATCTACGCGACGGAAGTTAATGGACGACTGTGGATTGTGAAACCAACTCGCGAAAAATGCGAAACGCTGTCCGAAGTCTTGCTGCCAGCCGCTGAAGGAGTGGGTTTCGATGAAGTTTTTGCCTCCCCTGCGATTGCTGGCGGTCGCGTTTTCTGGGTGACCCGCGATCGCACGATCTGCATTGCCGATCCAACGAAAACTTACGATCCCGGCACGCCGCGACCGATGGCCAAAGAAGCCGATGCCACCAACGAAGTCGACTTGTTGCAACTTCGTCCCTATGAAGTCATC
>JBGSKR010000484.1:0-5689 GCA_041741135.1 Mariniblastus sp. | reverse complement strand
AGCCTTGAGTCCGTCAATTGTTCCTGATCCGGAGATTGTGTGATTGATATTTCGCAAAAATCCCTTCAGATCGATCAATGCATCGCCGCTCAACTCCAATTTTCCGCCGCCAAAAAAGCGTGTCGAGGATGTCGTGGATAGATTACTCTCGACAGTTGCCCTGGCTCCATTCAAAGAGGTTGTTCCGACGTTCTCAAAGTTGTTGGAAAGCGTGATATCTGCATTGTCGCCGGCAGTGATGGTGCCGCGGTTGATCAGTGATGAATTTAAATTTGTCCCTAAAAAACCAAATCGATCCGAATTTTCAATTTCGAGTTGTGAATTAGTATCGACGATTAATGACTTCAGTCGGACCGTTGGATTATACGCGGGCACTCCAACGCTTTCCGGCACAACCACAGTCTGACCAACTCCGATCATGACATCGGCGTCGGTTCCTGGAATAAAATTACTGCTCCAATTGTTTTGAGTAAACCAGTTTTTGTCTCCGGCGTCGTTGTCCCAAGCTATGACTTGACCTGCTGCGACCTGTAAGCCAATCTCGACGAGCCACAACAATCCGAAAAAAATAAGAGCAGAGCGAAGCTGCAAACGAACTCGGAGTGCTGTTTTCATCGGCGGAATCGATTGGATAGTATTTCGAAGACTTAGTAATTTCAGATACTTATAGCATGACTAAATAGCGGCATTCAAGCTAATTTTTTTAGGATTAGTTTCCCTATATCCTACTTTTTAAAAGGTCGATACCAATCGAGAACTTCTTCGGGAACGGCTGGTGGTGGGGTTTGGAACTGAGATAGTTGTTCTGGAGTGACTCCGCTGGCATACAAATCGAGATTGTGAATTGCCGTGCGGCGGAGGCAGGCGTCGAGAGGTTGATTGGCCATCAGTCTCCAATATTTTTCATTAACCGAAGTGCATTCGGTTCCGACATCAATCACTGTATCGCCCGGTGCGAGCTCGCGCCAAGTGTAATCAGGCAATTCCATCGCGGTTTTGGCGGCGTGAAAAATTCGCTCCGGCGTCAGCGAATCAAGCAACTCAAAACTTTTGCTGATAAAATATGTTTTTTGAAATTCGCTGATCAAGTAATCTGTATTGGCCAAACGCAACAGATCAGCGTCGTTAGAGGGGTCGATCAGAATTCGATTTGGTTGCTCGCTTTCGACGCTGAACGTCGTTTCGCCGGGCGACGATAAAATGCCGGCTCCGAAACAGCGAATACTGCCAGGTTTCGCCGACTTGGGGTGTGAACTTTTTTGCATTACCAAACCGAATTCAACGGTGAACCAATAGATTCGTCCGGCATAGGCTAAAAGTTTATCGGCGTGTTGCGAGATGAGCTCGATTGCGATCAAGTCATCCGGCGCGACTTTTGCGATTTCCGTATCGCGCTGAGCATAAATCAGGTCGCGAGCCAGCCCGTGGTTTTTCATGACATTGGCGACGGCGGGGATCGTGAATGTCGCAACATGACCCGCCACGTCGTGACCGATATCAGGTTCTTCCAAGTAATCTGTTTCCAGCGGTCGCATGAAAGTTGTGACCGGGAAGAATTTCTGACTGTGGCAGGTAAAAAATAATTCGGCGGGAATGATCTCGCTGACCGTCGCCAATTGCCAACCGGTTTGCTGATAGATGCGCGCGTTAAGCAGGTAAAAATCTGGAATGGTCGAGCCGCCGATTTCGAACAGACTTTCGCCATCAAGATATTCCTGGCAGGCGTACTGGTGCTTCGTGAGCTGTTGATCGGCAACCAAACAAGCCCAGCTCAAATGTTCTTCAAACGAATAATTCTCATACGTTTGAAAATTCGCGTATTTGTGCAAGTCAACAAGTCGGTGAGGCAGTCCGCCAGCGGTTCGGTTGCCAATTCCGAATGGGCCGATGCCGAACGGACGTCCTGTTTTAGCGGCAGAGAGATAAGCGACTTGTTCGGCGGGACTGATCGGGTAGGGAACTTCGTTGGAAACGAGAATTTGTTTCAACTGTTCGAGTCGTTCGTCTTTGGATGCGGGTTTGACGGATTCGAGATTGATTCCGTGACGAGCAGCGATTTCGGAGTAAGAAGTTTCGTTCATTAGGTCACGGATTCCCGGCTTCTTTTTAATAACTCGCCAGCTCCGTTTTTCAGAAGCTCTTCGGCTACGGCGACTCCCAGTTCCGCGGGTTTCGTTAGCGGCCCAGACAACTGCGATTCCACTTTTTGCTGACCATCGCGGCTGAGTACGACGCCTCGCAATGTTAATTCGTTGCTTGAAACTGTGGTCTCGGCTCCGACAGGAGAAAGGCAGCCGGCAAACAGCTTTCGCAACATCGCTCTTTCGGCAAGGGCAGCGAAAAAGCTGTCGGGATGATTGAGCGGCTGAAGCAATTCGATCGTACTCGAATCGTCGGCTCGTGTTTCCAAACCAAGCGCACCCTGCCCAACGGCTGGCGTCAATTCGCGAAAAGAAAACAAGTAGTCGATGCGGTTATTCCAGCCCAATCGAGTCAGTCCGGCAGCGGCGAGGATGATCGCGTCGAAATCGCCAGCATCAAGTTTCTTGAGTCGCGTATCTACGTTTCCGCGAATATCGACGATGTTCAAATCGGGACGCAAATGCAGCAACTGCGCGGCGCGGCGAACGGAACCGGTGCCGATGAGGGCCCCATTTCGCAAATTGGAAAACGGATTGCTTGTCGAACGCTCGGAGTCATCAGCGGACTTCAACGTGGCGGAGACTATGAGCGAGTCATTGCGAATTTCTCTGGGCGGGATCGCGGCGATGCAAAGTTGAGGATGGTCTTCCGTCGGCAAGTCTTTCAGACTGTGAACGGCGAGATCGATTTCGTCGTTCAACAATGCATCTTGCAAGCGTTTGGTGAACAGGCCTTGTCCGCCGATTTGGGCAAGCGGTTCCGTGGCGATATCTCCAGCAGTCCGAATTTCAATTAACTCGACTTCAATACCGCGAGCCTTCAATTGATCCCGAACCCAATTCGATTGCCACAACGCGAGCTGGCTGGCTCGGGTTCCAAGGCGTATTTTTTTTGAGCTGGGCATGTCGGATGGATGAGGAGGAAGCGAAGGCGACTGTAGATAGTTCGATAGCTCAAGAGTTCGGTGGCGGAATGACTTTGGTGATTTGATGTTCGGGAATCACGACACCGCAACTGATACAAAATTGAGCGGCTTGATCGATCGTTAAATCGAGGTCGATGACTTGACTCTTTGGTGCAAAAATCGTGAAGCCCGTCATTGGCATTGGGCTGGTGGGCATGAGGATACTCACAATCGGTTCGCCTGCCGCATCGCGCACGTTCGACATTCCTTCACCCGTGACAAACCCGATGGACCAGATTCCGCGTCGTGGATACTCGACGGCGACCACACGATTGAATTGAATTTCGTTTTCGCTGAACGCGAAATCGGTGACTTGTTTGACCGATGAATAAACATTTCGAATGATGGGAACACGATGAATGATTGATTCGGTATGATGGTAAAAAAATCTTCCGATGCCGACGGCCAAAAGTTTTCCTATCAGATACATGATCGCGAGAAAGAGAGCCAGAAACGCCGGAATCACCAAGTGACGTTTCAGGTACCGAAGCTGAACGAAGCGTAAGTAGTAGTCTTGAGGGGTACTCAACCGATCCACGCCAGGGCTATCTTCAACGGTATCGAAAACGTCTCGCGGAATCCAGTTGGAATTGATCTGTGTATATTCTTTGCCGGAGGCAGAGGTGAAGATGCGATGGTCGCCTGAATCGGAGTAACATGGTTGTTTAGGCTGAGTTTCTCTGGCGAGATCTTTAATTTGCTTGTCAGTTTTGGTCTCGTCGATTCCCCATACAACAAATTGTCCGGCCATTCGTTCCACGGGGTGCAAGATCGCGCGTTCGAGCGTGTTCCACAGCCAGAAGAAAAAAACGATCGTGAGCAGTGGCGGGAGCACAATCGCCAATCCTCGCAGAGTCGCAATTCGAAACGGATTGAAAGAACGGCTGAGCCACGCCATGAAACCAGTTGTTGGGGCGGAAAGTTTGTCGCCGCTTCTTGAGTTAGGGCTGCCCGCCGGCGAAATCTTGACGGTTGAGGGACGCGGCTTGGGCGGATTGATCCGATCTGCGTTGTCGGGCTGATCGCGTTTGGAGTCGTCCGAGGGATTCATTGAGCCAAAATAGTTTCGTTGATTGAGGGATGTTTAAAGGGCCGGGCTGAGTGGCGAGCGTTATTCTAACTGACACGCGCGCCTCTGGCGACAACGGCAATCGAAACGTTGGTGGCTCCGGCTTTCTTTAGTATACGGGCAATTTCACTGGTGGTCGCGCCGGATGTCATCACGTCGTCGATGACCAAGACTCGAGCATCTTTGAGGTTGGCATTCGAGTGCACCTCGAAAGCACCGCGAACGTTCGCAACCCGGGCTTGGGCTGATAGCGTGCCCTGTTTTTTTGTCGCCCGAACGGAGCGGAGTGTTTTGGGAGCGTTTGTCATGCTGGTGACGTGACTGACGGATTCGGCAATGATTTCTGCAGCCAGGAAACCCCGCTTAAGTTTCCGCCACCAGTGAGTTGGTACGGACACGATTTGGTCAAAGTCATCCCAACCAGCGTTCAAAAGTTCATAACCCAGCAGTATGCCAAGCTGATGAGCGATGGTTTCGTCGTGATTATTTTTCATCTGAATGATGAGTTCTTGCAACAAGTTTTGGTAGTTTCCGGTTGCCAGTGCCGCATCAAAATGAAGGACCTGACCGTGGCAGAGTGCGCAGCGATCGCCGAAGGGGTTCGGTTTGGGCAGATAAGCTCCGCATTTTTGGCAGGCGTTATTGGGGCGACTAGTGAGTCTCTGCCAGCAATCGAGGCACCAATGAGCGTGTTGCCACTGAAGAAAACTGGAGTTGTTTCGGGTTTGGTGGTCGAGAGTTTGGGCGTCGAGTGACTCTGTGTTACGAGGTTGGGAAGCAAGTTGTTGATCGGCGATTTGACGGGAAATCGTGTGGTCGGCCTGATCGAGCAATTCTGCTTCACAAGCAAGGCAATGACGTGGAAAAACCAGTGTCGTTAATTGCTGACGGGAAAAGAGAGAATCCAAGTTTCGCTCCCGCTAAATCGGAGGTTGCCGTCGAATAATCCAAACATTGTCAGATAATACGCCGTTGCTGAATAGTGCTAGAATTTTTGTGGGTTAGGCAGGAAACCAAATTCGAGAGGGTTAGCCTGGCCTGACGAAAATAGAATCATCAATCAAAATCACCGACTCGGAACTGGTTGAATGTTTGTGCGTCTCGTAGGGACAAAATATTGGTAGCTATTGTCGCCCCCTTGAACCTTCGTCCCGTAGGGACGCAATCTAGATTTGAACGGTAAGGATCGTGTCGATATGTCGTCCCTACGGGACGAGCGATGGTTTCTGGGTTTCGGATTTCTACCGATATTTGAACCCTACGGGATGCTTCAAAAAGCTTCGCTGCCTCGAAGCAGTCTGTCGATTGACATCTTGCCCCGCGTGCCCATCTTTCTGCATTTTCATCAGCCCAGGGTTAAGCAGGGATTGGTCTCGTTTTGATTCATGAACTTCTTTAGAATTCAATCGTAAGGCTATTTGCCGAAATCGCCCTCTTTACGCCAATTTGGTGGCGACGGGGAATGGCTTGAAGAATATTTCAATGTGTTTGCTGTTACATGACGATTGTTGATC
>JBGSKR010000483.1:0-3004 GCA_041741135.1 Mariniblastus sp. | reverse complement strand
TGAATAATCCCGCTGGTGCCTCGATGGCGACGGTTTCGTTCCGCTATCAAGCCGGCAACAACTGGTGGTGGGCAATCGACAACATTCGTGTTGGCACGATTCCCGAGCCCACTTCGTTGGGTCTATCCGTCTTGGCGATAGCAGGCTTTGGCATAGTTCGCCGTCGCAAGTAGACCTTTTGGTGCATTTTTTGAGAGACAGGGGATCGAACCTCGCCGAAGCTCACACCTCGGCGAGGCTTCCCCCCGATTTGATTACATCCGCTTTTGAATTAAGAACATTTAGACAATCACCGCAGGTAAACGTCATCATCAGGAGTTGCTCTTTCATGCCTTGCCATGCCTTAAAATCATTTGGTATCGCCATTCTAAAACGCAGCGCAATCGGTTTGCTGTCACTGGGGTGTCTTGTTAACCATACCGCACACGGTATCGATCTGCTGAGTGAAAATTTCGACGATCTTCCGCTCAATCCGGTGGTGACGTTTTTCTCCGAAATTCGCAATCGTGAAGCATGGACCTCAACTCCTCCCACTCCGTTTAGCACCGAAGTATGGTCGATTGACAACAGCCTGATGCCCGCCGAGGCGATTGGCGACCCGAACATTGGGGTAACCGAGTTCGAAGGCTGGAGATTCGTGGATCGTGATTGGTGGATACAAACCTCGGGTGGCCAAGGCCGCGAACAATTTCTAAGCGCCAGTGGTACGATTGCCGTCGCCGACGCCGACGAGTGGGACGACTTTCCTAACGAGCCTGGTACGCTTACTCCCAAGGAATATGGAAAATTCGACTCCACAATGCGAATCTCACAAATTCCCTTGCAAGGCATTGCACCAAGCACCGCAAGTCTTTCTTTTTTCTCGTCATGGCGACCCGAGGCATTTGATGATGTCGATAATACGAACAATCAAACCGCAACTCTCACTGTCACATACAATACTATCCCCACGCCGACGACAATTACGGTATTTGAATGGGACTCTGATGAAGAAAGTCCTAACTTCAAACCTGATTCGACCAATGAGTTCGTCAATGTTCCACTTTTGAATCCCGCCGGCGCGACAGAGGCGAAACTTGAATTCCGCCTTTCTAATGCCGCCAACGATTGGTGGTGGGCCGTTGATAACATCTCGATGTTCACCGGCGCTGCTCCTGCGGTGGACGGTGCTTTGCGGCTGATTATCAATCGCGACACTCAAGAAGTGAAGATCGTTAACAACACGAACGGTGTCGTAAATTTGAGAGCATACAGCATCGAATCACGTTTTGGCACCCTCGACGAATCACTGGCAAACTACAAGGCTGACTCTGATCCTGCTAACTGGGTGATCCTAGATGCCCCCACGTCCTCGGAGCTAAGCGAAGGTCACCTCAACTTTTTTGCGATGCCAAATATTGCGACCAATCCCACCCTGGGAACTATCAATCTAGGAAATTCCTGGCGGCAGTATTTTGAAGATTTTAGTGACATCTCTTTCCAGTACTCGTTGGAAGGTGTCGACGGACCACTCACGGGAATCATCGAATTTCAAGGCAATGAGGGTGAATCGTTCGACTCGCTTGATCTCAACTACGATGGGGCCATCGATCTCGATGACTACCAAACTTTTTTAGACGGATATGGCTCGACGAGTCTTATAGGCTTGCTTCCGGTCGAGAGGCATAACCTTGGTGATTTAAATGGCGACGGTAAATTTTCTGTTCAGGACTTTCTTGAATTCAAGCGACAGTTTGACCTAAAGCGCGGCCCCGGAACTCTTGAAGCGTTGATTGCGGCCGCTAGTGTTCCTGAACCGAATACCTTTTTGCTGTTGACATGTGCAGGATGTGCATTTGTTGGATTAGCCCGTCGCCGCACGCGCCGTGTGGCATTTATCGGGGCGATGGCTTCGCTGCTATTTATATGCGGTGAAAAACAGGCCCACGCCCAGCTTCCTCTGTATTTGGAGGATTTTGAATCCGTTCCTTTGAGCCAGAGTCCCGAAGAAGATCCCACGCAAATCAACGTTTGGAACGGAACTGGTCCCACTGGTTGGATCGTCGACGATTCGGGTATGCCAGGCATCGGAGATCCCGCGAACGATGGTGTCACGGACTGGGCCGGTTGGGCTTTTGTCGACAAGGATTTTTGGATCGAGGCCGATGACCAAACACGCAGCGAATTCACTCGCGGGAGTGGAACAATCATGGTTGCCGATCCCGACGAATGGGAAGATGCTACCGTTTTGGCGTCAGCCCAAACTCCACCCTACAATTTCTACGACGCGAAGGCGACAACCAAGGTCATCAATATCCCCAATGGAGTACCTGCCGGCAAGTTAAAGCTCGCCTTTGATTCGAGTTGGCGCCCCGAGGGCTTTGATGACGGCGATGTCGGTGAGCTCAATAACCAAACGGCCACGATCAAGGCCATTTATAACACTGGTTCTCCAATCGAAGTTTTGCGGTTTGATTCCGACCCGGAATCGGAGACTTTCAAGCCCGATGCACAGAACGAGGGTCTCGAAATTGATTTACAACATAACGGCTCTTACACATCCGTCAGACTACAGTTTGATTTGGGTAATGCCTGGAACGACTGGTGGTGGGCCATTGATAATCTGCGTGTTTTTGTGCCCGCCGACCCCTCAATACTGCGTATCGATGTCGGAACCGGCGTTGCTCAAATTGTCGGTGGCGACGTCATAAACACGGGAATTAACGGCTTTAGCATCGAAAGTCTTAATGGAAATCTCAATCCCACGGGAAACGTTGGCCTGAGTTTCACTAAGCCAAATTCTATCGACGGCCCCGACCCTGACTCAATCGCTGGAAACAGCATCAATGAACACTGGAGCTTGGCAGCGGCAAACGCCAACTTCTTTAGTGAGTTTTTCCTTGATGGGCATTCCGATTTCACCAATGCCCGCACGGAAAGTTTGGGACAGATCTTTAATACGACAACTCCCCTTAGTGAACGTGATCTCACGTTTACTTACACAAATGTTTTCGGTGACGAAATC
>JBGSKR010000482.1:0-2377 GCA_041741135.1 Mariniblastus sp. | reverse complement strand
GAAGGCAAATTTGCTTCTGACTCGAGTTGTGGAAGAACATCCCGGTACGCCATGGGCCATGCTTGCGCAACGCGAGTTGGACACGCCGCTGGGATGGAAGTGGGAACAAAGTTACACTCCTCCTCCGGCACCACAAATGGCCAATAATAACAACAACAATAACAACAATCCGAATCCGCAGCCCAAAGAAAATGAGATGCCCAAGCCAATGCGTCCCGTTCCGAAACTGTGAGATTACTTGTTCTTCGGTTTTTTGTTCGAAGATTTTTTTGGCGAATCAGATTTGGCGTTGGAATCGGATTTGGTGCTGCCCGATTCTGAGCCGCTTCCACTTGACGATTTTGCCTCCGTAGATTTTGAATCGCTGGATTTGGTTTCGCCCGATTTTGAATCGCCTGATCCGTTTTCGGAAGACTTCGCTTCGGCTTTGGCGGATTTCTTGTAAGCTTCGCTGCGGTAGTCGGTTTCGTAGAACCCCGAGCCTTTAAACATGATCGCCGCGCCGGTTCCGAATTGGCGAACGGCTTTTCGCTTGCCACAACCCGGGCATTTTTTTACTGCTTCATCGGTGATTTTTTGGAACAGTTCCCATTCATGGTGGCAAGCGTCACAGATGTAGTCGTAGGTTGGCATAGGTTGTAGGGTCAGTTGTAAAGGTTCAGGATAAATGGTTGATTCTGGACTGCAGGCGGGACGCCTGCATTTCTCGGTGCGTGGACGTCTCGTCCGCGAGGCTGCCGCGTGGGTGTCCGACGACGGACTACTTTGACACAACGACTTGTGAGGGTCGGATGACGCGATCGTGGAGTTGGAAGCCAGGTCGCAAATCCATCATCACCGTGTTGGGGGCGTGTTCTTCGCTCGGTTGCATCGTGAGCGCTTGATGCCGGTTGGGATCAAACGGTTGCCCGACGGCTTCAATCTTTGTCGCACCGTGATTAGCCAAAGTATTGGCGATTTGTTGCGATACGAGCTTCACGCCTTCAGCGAGGGTGGCGCTGGTGCTGTGTGGGTCTTTGTCGTGAGCGTCGAGAGCGCGGTTAAGATTGTCAACCGCTTCGAGAACTTCGCTAATGAGTCCCAGTGAAGCGTAGCGCATTTGATCTTCCATATCGCGTCGCATTCGCCGACGGAAGTTTTCGAGATCGGCATGAGCCAACAAGACACGCTTTTCGGCATCGGCCAACTGAGCGGTCAGCGTCTGGATAATCGAATCGGGCGCTTCGAGGGAATCGGCAGTTGCTGATTCGTGATTGCCTTCTGAACTCGGTATGAAGTTGTCTGCGTTTACGGTTTTATCGGCATCGAAAACATTTTCGAACGGCGTTGAAGCCGAGAATTCGTCAGAATTGTATTCCGGAGTTTCGTTATTTGATTTCGTCATGGCAGTGTGCAGTGTTCAGTATGTTAGTGTTTACTCGGCGGTGGCAAAGTATTCGGTGATTCGCTTGAGGAAGTTCTTGCGGGCGGGCAAAACTTCTGTGTGTTCCAGTTCAGCCAATTTTCGTAGCAAACTTTCTTGTTCGGGTGAAACTTTTTTTGGTGTTTCGATGAAGGTCTGAACCAACAAATCTCCCTTCTGGCCACCCTGCGGATGTGGCATCCCTTTGCCGCGCAATTTGAAGACCTCTCCCGATTGAGTTCCCGCAGCGATCAACAGTTTGTCGCGGCCGTCAAGCGTGGGGACTTCGATCTCGGCACCCAACGCGGCCTGTGTGTAGCTGATCGGCATCTCCAAAATCAAGTTCTGTCCGTCCCGATGGAAAAGTTTATGTCGGCTGACGGAAATAAACACGTAGCAATCGCCAGGCGGTCCATCGTTGGGACTCGGTTCGCCTTCGCCCGTCAAGCGGACTCGCATTCCATCATCAACGCCTGCGGGAATGGCAACTTCAAGTTCCGTACGATTCTTCACGAGGCCTTGACCGCGACAATCGGTGCAAGGCTCAACGACGATGCGACCTTCGCCTTGACATTGAGGACAAGTGGTTTGGACACGCAGGATGCCAGCGGATTGCAGAATCTGTCCGCGACCACCGCATTGTGGGCAGCCGATGACTTCGCTGCCCTGTTTTGCACCCGAACCATTGCATTTTTCGCAGTGGCTATGGCGGTTGAATCGGATGGTTTTGCTGGCTCCGTTGGCGGCTTCTTCAAGAGTCAGCGTAACATCAGCTCGGATGTCAGCACCACGTCGGACGCGGTTCCCTCTTCCGCCAAACATGTCCTCGAACATTCCACCTCCGCCACCAAAGAAATCACCAAAGGCGGCAAAGATGTCTTCTGCGGAACCGAACTGCGAGCCATTGCCTTCGACGCCCGCGTGACCGAAACGGTCGTAGCGAGATCTCTTGTTTTTGTCACTGAGAATTTCGTA
>JBGSKR010000481.1:0-4329 GCA_041741135.1 Mariniblastus sp. | reverse complement strand
TGAGACAAAAAAGAAAGCCCAACAGCAACTTTGCTGTGGGCTTTTAGGCCTACCTGATATTGTACTTGAAATAGCGGTGGAGGGATTCGAACCCCCGACACGCGGATTATGATTCCTGCGAAGTTTAGAGGCTGATGATTGACTACCCTTTGATTGCCGGAGTTTTGATAATATGATAACCAGTCGTCCGCTTTGTCGTAAACGTAAAATGCGACGATTTGGTAACAGTCGGGGTAACACTTGGCCGGTTGTTACTTGTTCTCCGGAAATCGCGCATTTTAATTCAACCGGTTTTCAATCTAGCCACTTTCGAGTTAAAACTCTTCAGTACCGAAAAGGCAAATGCCGAACTGCCCTGACATCCTGTCTCAGATCGCGTATTTACTGGGAATTGATGACAGCGGGTTTTTATTGCCCGAGCCTCGGCAAGTCGACGTCGCCGCTGTCGAAGTTGCGAAGGTACTCGCGGACGACAAGATGACTTGGGACGTTTTGGCTCTCATTCCGGAAACGTACGGTGCTAATCTTTCGGAAGAAGATGTACCCGTTCGCGAATTGATCGCAAGCATCAACGTACCTTTTGACGCTGCTGCCTGGGCAATCTTTCAACTGTTGAAGTGTGATCGGCTGATCGGTCGCGTTCTCTCCGTGCCTCACGAATGTTCCTTTGGCTACGAAGATCATTTTGACTCCATCAAGGACATCGCCAACAGATTCGATGACACGTACGTGATGCTTGTACGACCAACCGAATTGCTTTGGGACTGGTTCCGTCAGTCACCAGGAACGATGCCAAGTCTAGCTCATCAACCTGACGACGGGGTCTGGTCAGACCCGAGGTCGCCAAGCGAATGGGCAAAGCTTTATGGTGTTAGTCCGCAGACATTTAAAGCTTGGCGAATTGATGGCAAGATTAGGACCCGACAGCTTTCAACTAAAAGCTACCGGGTTCATTTGGATGACATGCCTCAAGGCAAATAGCATCGAATTCTTCTTTGACATCTGGTGTTTTCTAATAGTTTCTGATGCTTTCTGACGCTATCTGATGTTAGCCGCTTCTGCCGCTTGTCGGCTGAATTGGCCGGTGTAGAGTTCTCTTATGAACGCCAACCCCCTGCTGACACTTGAGGAAGCCGCGAGACAAATCCGGATGATCCCGGTGCGTCTCCGTCGTCTCGCGGATACATCCGACATCCCTCATGTCAGGTTACCCGATGGAGAAATCCGGTTTGATTCGAACGACCTCAATGGTTGGATAGAGTCACATAAGCTCGGATTGGAAAACCGTACAAACTAATCACAGATGACCGCCGCAAAAAATAGAACGGGAAACATCACGGGGATCATTGTCCCTGGTTCGCTCCTAACCGCAGAAGAAGCAAAGCGACGTCTGGGTCTGGGTGATTGGGCCTGGCGGACGATGCGCCGACAGGGGCTCTGCGTAGTTCGTATGTCCGGCAAGACGTTTGTGTTGGCTGACGACCTGATCCAATTTGCAAAAACAAAAAAGGAATAATTTGAAAAATGGAAAATAATAGTGCGAGCCGGACGCGCGCGGCAACTCCCAATTGCTTTGCCTGTCACCCTCGACGACGTTTGTGAGTATTGGAGAGCGTCTAGTTCGCAGTACTCTTCAGCAACAAAAAAACAGCCCATCGCCACGGTCCAGCGATCAAACAGTCCCGTGGTGATGAGCCCAACAGTAACCCCAAGGATTGAAGTCATGTCATCATATTTTCTACCACCTAGACGCTCTGGACGCAATCGCATTGCGCCGGTCCGCCAGCGCGAGCTCTACATCATAGGAATCGGCCGAGCGCTGAACCGGCAGAACCAAAACCTGCGAGAGGCGATCACCCAAGCACTCGTTGATGGTGCCCAGGTTCAGCCGGGAAGCATCTCCGCTGATGTGGTTCTGACGCCACGTGAATGGACGATGCGTTCAATTGAAAAACATTTATCGGCAACTGAGAAGGCCGCGGTATTGCGGCACGCTCCCGTCGAAGAATATTTTATGTTGCGAATTGACGGCAAGGTCGATCTCAAACCGACCAAGCTTAAGGTCGCCGACGTTCTGTCGGGCGGTATGGTGCCGCAGCGTGTTCTTCAGCGATATTTGGACCAAATTCCCCTGTGTCGCGAGGTACAAGACCGCCGGAACACCGTCGTAGATCGACTAAGCCATGGTGTCTCGATCGAGGACGGCGATTTCGACACTGAGTTGGCAACGCGAATGAGTCCTTCATATTCTCGGGAAGTGTTCGTTTCCGCCTTGGGGCAAATACGGTGCAGTGAAATTGAGCTTGCGATTGAACCGTTGACCCGAAGGCGTCTTGTACTCCGCGACTCGGAAGGGCGACCACTTGGATGGCATGCCGGTAACGCGGATCTTCGTTTAGCGACAGGCAACTACCTGAACTGTACATAGATGTGAGTTAGCAAGTGTGTTGGGCTACTTGGACGCCTAGTCAGTTCTCGCCTGCACACTTCGACTGAGAAACTAGCCGTCGAGCAAAAGGCAATAAAGATGAGTGACACAGAAAATCGGATCAAATGGAAACACGAGGATCGTCCAGTCGCCGAACTCCACCCCCACCCGGATAATGCAATCTACAGCGATTTGTCCGAGTTAGAGCTGCGATCTCTCGCCGCCGACATGGCAACGCGCGGTCAGCAACATCCGATCGACATCCTTCCGGACGGAACTATCGTTGGTGGTCACCAGCGTTGGAGGGCCGCGCAGCTATTAGGCTGGAAAACGATTCGATGCCGCGTGCGTTATGACCTAGCGAGAGAGGGTGTTGACGCGATTGAACAGTTCTTGCTACGCGACAATTTCGATAGGCGCCAACTCCAGCCGTTGCAAGTCGCAAGAGTTTACCGACGACTCCGCGAACTTGAAAAACGCAGGAAGAGCCCACGCGATGACGTGAGCGGCGACGTCCGCGATTTCATCGCCAAGCGATTTGGGAAATCCGGGCGAACGCTCGACCGGTGGGCTAGATTACTCGATGCACCTGTCGAAATACAGAACGCCGTCGTGGGCGGAAAGCTCAAACTCATTGACGGATGTAAAGTTGTCGATCTGGATGACGAAATTCAACAGTGCATTAGCCAACGTATTGGTGATGGCGAAGAGCCTACCGGTGTTGTCCAGAGCTACTTCACACAAAAGAAAGCTGACGCAGAAAACGTTGGCACTCTACTTGGGCGATTTTTGCGAGACCTAAAACGTCACACGACCGTAATGAGCAGTCGGGTCGATGAAATCGAATCAATTCAGTGGGTAGACAAGTTGGATGACTTGCAGGCTGCCCTCGAATTCCTCGGTCGCCTCCGCGATCGCGTTAAAGCAATTGCTGACACGACCCAACACGGTGACATGCTTCAGAGACACCGAACAAAGGGCGACAAAAAATGAAATCGATAACAAATTCGAGTCAAAAACCGATCCGGTCACCGTGACCGCATTTTTAACAATGCAGTCACGAAATACGAAACAACACAAACGAATAAGCAAAAAAGGCATCCCCCGGCCACTAACCTTGGGTGCCTTTTTTGAGGAGAAAATTGAGATGTCCCCAAAGTCAAGTTTAAACGAGTTTCAAAACGCGTCAATAGAAAAACCTTGTCCGATCTGTGGTAAGGAAGACTGGTGCAGCATTGATTCGCGATACCGCATCGCCCAATGCCGCCGAAGTCGAAGTAAACCGGTTGAGTCCTGTTGGATGTTCGAGTCCGAAAAGCAAGACATCAATGGAGAGCGATTCTATCAGTTCCGACGCGACAGCAATGCCCTCTCGTCCGGTTGCAAACCAGAACCAAAAGCGATTGCTCCGCCACCACAACCAGTAGCATCGGCGAAAATTTTAGACGCCGTTTATACGACTCTGCTTAAAGAGTTGCAGCTCGGTGAGCAAGGGCTCAAACAAATGCGAAAGCGTGGACTCTCCAAACGGGAGTGCGAACGTTTAGGCTACGGCCATTTTTCGAAAAGTGGGTGCCGACTGGCTATTGGACGAGTTATTCGTTCGCGACTAGTCAAGCATCTTGCTTTTGTTCCAGGGTTTGCGAAGTCGGAGAAGGGTCGGTGGGTATTGTATCACTCTATCGGTATTGCAGTGCCAGTGCGGAACCTTGACGGTGAGATAGTGGCCGTAAAAATTCGTCTCGATGTTCCGCGAAGCCGTTGCAAGTACGCCTATCTGTCGAGTAAGAAGCGAGGCGGTACTGGCCCGGGCGCTCCAGTACATGTACCGCTCCATACTGCTGACGCGGATCATTCGTCTGTAAGGATAACTGAAGGAGAGTTGAAGGCGGACATCGCCA
>JBGSKR010000480.1:0-3304 GCA_041741135.1 Mariniblastus sp. | reverse complement strand
GATCGTCGCCCGCCTGCAGGAGGCCGCTGCAAAAGCTCGCGCCGATCTAGGCGACAAACTAACCGGCGCCAGAGGCGCCGGCATCCGACCCGCTGGAAAGCTCAAATCCGATGACAAGAAGCTAGTTCAGTAATGCGAGTTTGCGAGTCATCTTGAGAAACAAAGATTCATGACACGAAGCTTGCAGACGAACCACCGACGAACATGAACTCGAATCCAGCAATGAAAATCCACTGGCTTACTATTTTGTTAGCCGCCACTCTTGCTTGGGACGGCAACTCGCTTTAGGTTGCTTCCGAAAACGAAAAACCCAACATGACCGTCGTCATGTCTGATGATATCGGCGTTGGTTTCTTTCCGCCTTCAGCGGCGAGAGCCACGAGACGCCGAGCGTGCTCCTTAAACGATTCTGATCGTGTCTTGCTTTGCCCTTTTATCTTGTTGACAGAGTATCGAATCCGGCTCTAGACTGAATAAAAAGGAGAACTTCATGATTACTGACCTCACCGCTAGTCTTAAAAATCGGCTTGCGACAGCACTTGTTTTGTTTGCGTCTGGGATTGCGTTTTCCACGGGTATAACGAAAGCTCAAGAGGCGCCCCAGCCCAAAGTCGAGATCGTGAATGCTGTTTTTGGCAGTGGGCGAGCAGCGGTGAAATGCGGTCATAAGGTTGCCAAGATAATTCAGAATCGAGATGCGGAGACGCTGATTCATGGCGATGGCTTGGATCTTAGAAACCCTAGTGGTCGGTTTCGCGATTTTTTAAGAATCACATACCGCGTCGACGGCAAGGACTATTACGGTGAGGATGGCAAGCCGGCCGTTTTGGTTTTAAAAAACGGAGCCACCGTCAATATCTACACAGAAATTCTGGCCCATGCCGCTGCCAACGCAGGCAACCAATCAGCAGCAATAACGCAGCCCGCTAAACCTGCCGAGGCAAGCAAACCTGTTGCTCCCGCCAATGCGATTCCTAAAAATGAACTGGTCGAGCAAGCTGCCGCAGACGGCAACGTGATTGAACTTCCCGGCAATTATTCTCTCGTGCGAACAGGTGGGGCTGGCCGATTTTTGATTTTTCACATACCCGACAAGTCCATCTTGGCGGTACTGGATGTTGTTAAACGGGAAGTCGTAAAAGAAATTTTCGTTGCAGATGACGTGGTGTTTGCTGCCGGGCAAAAAAAACTTCTGATCGCGCTTCCGCGCGCCAATCAATTGCAACGCTGGGATCTCACGACTCTGGAGCGTGACAAGGCCGCGCTGCTTGACCGACACGATCCCCCGACGCTCGCCGTCATGGGGTGTAGTGGCGACGGGCCGTTGGCGCTCTGGCGCGATGGAGATATTCAGTTGTGGGATATCAATGAACTGAAACAACTAGAGGTTCAAGGCCAATTGCTTCACGGCGAGAAGCGTTACGGTTTGGACATGTCCGTTTCGGCTGATGGAAAGACAATCTGCGGTTGGGTTACAGGACTTTCCAGCCAAGCATTCAACGTAATGCGGCTGCACGACCAAACCGCCACGACCTTGCAAACGGATGAACACAGTATGAACAACCGCTGGATCATGCCAAACCATGACGGCAGTCTACTGTTGCGGTATGGTGGCCAAGCCTACAGCCGAGACCTGAATCCCGTTTCGCTGAAAGCATTCGACAATGCGGCGATCACTCCCTGCGAAGACCCGGGATTCATTGTCGCTGTGCGAACGTTCGGTGATAAACAGTCGCAAATGACAATCTGTTCGGCAGCCGATCTGCGACCGATTCTCACTCTTCCGCCCTTTAATTCAGTTTCGAGTGGTTCAACTTTGCCTTGTTTGGGCAGGATCGGTATGGAACCCAATCATCGATATTTGCCCCAGCACAACTTGGTTGTTTGCCTACCTGATTCGCTCGACCGAGTGATTATCCGCGACTTCGATTTGAAAGCAGCTCTTGATAAGACTAATGAAGACTATCTGTATGTAGTTTCCAGACCTCCCGCAGTCGCAGTTGTCGGCGAGACATTCAATTATAAACCAGTCGCCCTTTCCAATTCCAACGATGTCAAATACACACTTGACATTGGTCCCGAGGGAATGACAGTTAGTCCGGAAGGCCTTGTAACCTGGGACATCAAGCAGCGTCCGCAAGACGAAATCGTCAATGTGATTTTGAACGCCAAAGGAGAAAAGGGCGAATCGTTGATTCATGCTTTTGAAATCACTGTGACTTCCAACCTGAAAACAGAGATTGTTGGCAATGCTTCACAATTGCCTGCGGGTGGAGGCGACAGTAAACAGGCAAGTCCGGATGAGACGGCGACGAAAGCGGAAGAAATTGTCGACACGGCCCTTCAGCTTCCTGGTGCGTTTGATGTCGTCCGAACGGGCGGCGAGGGACGTTTCATGATCTTTCGAATTCCAGACAAGGAAATCCTGGCAATCGTTGACTTGGTGAAGCGGGCTGTCGTCAAAGAGATTGAGGCGCCGGCCAACGTGGTGTTTGCTGCCAGCCGCGAAAAACTGCTGATTGCATTTCCCAGGACCAACCAGCTTCAGCGCTGGGATTTGAACAGCCTTGTCCGTGATGGTCACACCCAACTCGATATCGACAAGCAGCCGACCTTGGCGGTCATGGGGGCCAGCGGCAACGGGCCGCTGTTGATCTGGAGCCAACCCAAAGGTGAGATGCAACTTTGGGACATCGATAAGTTGAAATCGATTCCGGTGAAAGGGCAAATGATGACAGCGGATAATAACGACGGTGTTGTCTTGTCGGTTTCTGCGGACGGCAAAACATTTTGCGGAGGCTCCGAGGCCAACGGACAACCTTACCAAGTCATGCGTGTAAAAAACGATACAGTTTTCCTCTCGAAAACTCCGGATGCTGAGGGCCATGGTGGCCGCTGGTGCACTCCGAGCGGTGACGGAAGCTTATTGTTGAAATCACCAACCGGCGCATACCATTTCGACATGACTCCCATCCCGATGGAGAAAGGCTACTATGATTATGTGCCAACGTCAGACCCGCGTTATTTGCTGAGAGTTGAGGTGCTGGACCGTAACCAGCATCTGCTACCGATCATTTGTACCGCGACCGATTTTCGTTCTATCTACAAGGTTCCGCCATTTCAATTGGTCAATAGTCGAGATGCTCACGGTAATTTAGGTCAGTTGGGGACGGAACCAAGGCTGCGTTTTTTGCCTGAGCAGAATCTGATGGTCTGCGTCCCTGAACAACGGGACCGAATTCTCATTCGCGACTTCAATCTGAACGACGAGTTGACCCGGTCTGGAAAGAAATTTTTGTTCGTC